>NZ_JBHXRX010000043.1:0-70139 GCF_042714995.1 Streptomyces sp. NPDC058665 | reverse complement strand
GGTGCAGTCCTAGACAGCTCCACCACACCGGAGGTCTTCGCCATGATCAAGCCCGACCAGTGTCAACAACGCTCGTGATCAATACACCTAGGCCGAGAGCCGCGCGACGAGTTCGTCCAGGTCCGCCACGAACCAGACGTCCCGGCCCCGGTTCGCCTCCCGTACGAGATCGGGCAGGGCCGAACTGGCCCCCAGATGGCGCGAGATGTCCCCGACCACGGCCAGCCGGAGCCGGTAACTGGAGAACTTCTGAAGGATCGCACCGGCGAGACCGCTGCTGAGGTCGTAGAAGCTCGCGTCGAACCGCTCCGCCGGGACGGCGATCAGCTCGACGGGCTCCGCGAAGGCCGCCCCGATCAGATGGTCGAGAGCGTCCTGCTCGGTCGCGATCGGCGCGCCGCCGGCGTCGCAGACGAGCACCGGTACGCCGTGGTGTTCCACGAGCAGATCAGGCATGGCCGCTCTCCCGCCCTTCGGTGGACAGCAGGCCGTTCTCCGGGCCGAGGACGCTGTCGATCATGTTCAGTACGGCGGCGGTGTCCCCGGCCCCACCGAGGATCACGATCTTCATCCGGGCCCGCTCCCGGTCGTGGACCACCTGGATACGCAGGGATTCCGGGGTGTCCCGCACGGCCTGCACGCCGGCCGTGACGAGGGTGCTCAGCCGGCTCGCCGCGTCGGGGCCGACCGATTCGATCTGCACGATGCTCGACACCTCGACGTGCCGCACGCGCGGAGCTTTGGCCGCGCCGGGTTCCTTGGCCTCGGCGCCCCCGGTCAGCGCCTCGAAGTCGGCACGACTGATCCGGTACTGCTTACCGATCCGGACAGCCTTCAGCCGCCCGTCCCGGACGTAGTTCCGCACGGTCCGCACATGCAGCCCGAGCCGCTCGGCGACTTCGCCGACGGAGTACAGGTCGCGGTCATCGCTCTCCATGCATACGTATGTTACCTCAACCTCCCCTGATGGGGAAAATAGGGAGTGATATGACGCATGTACACAGGCCAGCGGATGCGAAGTCGAGAACAGGGCCATGTCGCCGACTTCGAGGCAGGCGACGCCGCGTGCCTGCTCCAACCGGATCGAATTGCCCCGAAGCAAGATCAGGAAGTACTCGTCGGAATCTTGGCGGCGGATCTGGACCGAGGAGCGGCGGGCCGTCATCGGGGAGTTACTGAAGGCCGACACCTGCCCGTATGGCAGCGCCACGGCTTCTACGCGGCCCTGGAAACGGGCTGCGTGGTCACTGCGAATCGATACGGACATGACCTCGTCGCCGACCATGTCGGATCACCATCCGAACCGGTCCGGCGCACTGTCCCGGCGTCCCCTTGAGTATGGAGATACAAAGATGTTGCCAGGTGTGGGCCGGGTGTCCAGGACCACCAGGGGATGGCCCTCTGATCGACCGGCCGGCTCCCGACCGAGCGCCCTCTCAAACTCGATTGATCGAGAGTCCTGCGCGATCACACCGAGGGTGATGGCGACGAGGATGAAGTCCCCGACCGGACCCGCGAGTTCGGCGGCCATCACGCGGCCGTCTTCGCTCGCGCGAGGGTGAACCAGACGGCCTTGTGGCTGGGGGAGAGTCCCCCGTAGATGGTCGACCCCCATGTCTCGGCGAACCTGTCCAGCAGGAACACGCCCTGGCCGCAGCCGAGTTCGTGCTCGGTGGGGCTGCTGCGGGGCACGGGGAGCGACCAGGGCTTGTTGTCGGTGACGTACACCGTGACCTGCTTCCGGTTGACGGCGGCGGCCACGCCGATCAGGGGCGTTTGTGTATGCCGGTGTGCGTTCGTGACCAACTCCGTTACGCAGAGACGGGCGTCGTCCGTGAGGGAGCTGTGCTGGCTGACACGGAGGAGTGAATCGAGGAAGTCCCGGGCGATTTTTGGGGCGTTGGCGGTGTTCGGTACGGCGAGGCGGTAGGTCTCGCCGCCTTGTGGGGTGGCGGTGGGCATGGGGGTGGTCATGGCGTTGTCTCCCAGTGTGGGGTCCGGTGCTGAGAGGACAGCACCTCCTTCTCATAACGCGTGATACCGAGTTCGATATACTGGGTAACGAAGTGGATTGCGATGTGGCGGCAGGTCAGACTGAAGCCCGACATAAGGAGAGGTCGATGGCGCCAAGGAAGGCACTCACGGCAAGGCAGCGGCGCTTGGGTGCTGAGCTTCGCAAGATTCGGGAGCACACCGGCCTTTCCATGACCGAGGCCGCGGCCTTGCTCGGCACGGACCGCACCACCATCAGCAACACCGAGTCCGGGCGGTTCGGCGTCAGCCCGGAGCGCGTACGCACTTGGGCCGGCCACTACGGGTGCCCCGACGCCGCTTATGTGGACGCGCTCGCCGCGATGGCGGCGGAGCGGATCACCGGCTGGTGGGAGGACTATCGCGGCGATCTCGCCGGCGGCGCGCTGGATCTGGCCGAGTTGGAGCACCATGCCGTCGGTATCCGGTGCGTGCAGATGCTCTCCATGCCGGGACTGCTGCAGAACGAGGACTATGCGCGGGCCGTGTTGGCCGAGGCGGTGCCGCCGCCAAGCATCCCAAGGCAACGACGTCAACTTTCCCACCGGTTGAAGCGCCGCGATGTCCTGGATAGGGAGAACCCCCCTGAGTTCACGTTTCTGATTCACGAAGCCGCGCTGCGGATGACTTTCGGTGGCTCCGCGGTGGCGCGGGGCCAGCTCGACTACCTGCTGAAAGAGTCCGAACGTGAGAACGTCACGGTCCGGGCCATTCCGTTCGCGGCAGGCGGTTTCGTGGACACCGGTGGTTCGACACAATACGTTCTCGGCCCTGTCCCACAGATGGACACCGTGCAGACGGACACGACGAACGGCCCCGCCTTCCTGGATGCTGAGACGCATCTCGTGAACTACCGGGCGGCACTGGACCGGACAGAGGAGCGTTCGCTCGACCCTGAGCGTTCACGGGACTTCATTCGCAAGATCGCACAACAAGTATGAAGGCGTGAGAAGTATGGACATTCAATGGCGTAAGTCGTCGAAATCGACAACCGCCGAGGGTAATAACTGTCTCGAACTGGCGGAGCACGGCGGCGAGATCCTGATGCGCGAGAGTGACAACCCTGGCGTGGTCATCCGCACCACCCGGGCGAAGCTCCGTGCGTTCCTTGATGGTGCCAAGGAGGGTGAGTTCGACAGCCTCGCCTGATTTGAGGCGCGTTCACGACGGGCGGTTCCCACCGGCGCAGGTGGGAACCGCCCGTTGGTGATTTCGGTATCACTCGTTAGAGGGTACACACTTGATACGGACGCACATCAAACGCTAGCTTCGAGGCATCGCTCCCCGCCTCTGCGCCAGTTGGGGAGCGGTTCGAAGGGCTGCCCCCCGCTCGTCGCTCGTCACGCCGGCCACGAGCAGGGGGCAGCTACCGCGCCGTACCCGGGAGGCCCCCGTATGCGTCAATCCGGCCCACCGCTCACCGCCTTCTGGTGCGAGCGGGTCGTCTACGAAACGCTCGACGCCAACAGCCCTGTGCACACCTCGCGTTGCTCGATGAGCACCCCGGCCGAGGCCATCCGCGCCATCCGCGTCGACGTACGCGCGCTCCGAGACACCCTGGCGCCCGCCGAGCGCGAGCGGGCCCTGCGGTGGACCGGGCCGGGGGGTTCCCTCGGGGCCGTTGCCGCGTTGCACCGGGGGGAGCCGTGCGGGTTCTCGCTCAGCGGCGAGGGGCTGTGGATCGAGTGGACCGTACGCCCGTATCTGGCCTTCGACGTAAGCGACTTGTCGCTCCTGCGCGCGGCCGAGGCCCCATAAACGTCCGCCCCGACCGGTGAGAACCCTGGACAGGTCGAGTGGTCGGGGCGGATGACCAACCCCGTGAGGACTCACGCCCTCGCGGTTCACCGGCCACGCCATCGACCGTACGGCGGCGTGGCCCTCAATGAAAGAGGAGGTCGGCGCATGAGCGCACCGACTGTCGATTCCTACGAGGCTCGGACGCCGGACGGCGAGGAGTGGCGGGGGATTCCGTTCCGCCACCCGCAGGATGTCGTCACGGCAGAGAGCGACGGCGGAAAGCATGACGGCGGCCCAAAGCCCCCCGAGGCGCCGCGCGATCCCGCCCCGAGCGGCGGGGGCGGCAAGTAGCCAATGCCCCGAGTTCGCCGCGCACCCGCCCGGCGGGCTCCAGGGCATCCCCGGGACGGTTGAAGTTTCCGTGTTGGTCCCGTTCGCCGTTCCGGGTCTGGCACGATGCCGCCATGACTGACCTCGATTCGCGGGCCGCGGCGTTACGGCTGTCGGTCGATGTGCCGGACGGCGCCGTTGGGGGTGACCAACTCGCCTCCCTGTACGCGTGGTTGCGTGAGGTGGACGCACTGCGGGGAGTCGTGGCCCTGCGTGGTGCGCCGCCGGTGGCCGGGACCATGGGGGCCGCCCTTGATGTGATCACCGTCGCTGTCGGCTCCGGTGGCGCCGCCGGTGTTCTCGCGCGGTCCGTCGTGTCGTGGCTCATCCAGGGACGGCGCTCGGACGTCAAGGTCACCGTCACCACCGAGAACGGCCGCAGCGTGGAGATCGATGTGCGGGGTGCCCGGGATCCGGAGGCGTTGATGCGGCAGGTGGCCGACATGGCCCGGCGGCCGGCGGGCTCGGATGGCTGATCTCTGGTATCCGGACGGCGACTCGTCGCGTGTCCTGCTGGTCGGGGCGGCCAACTACGCCTCCGACGAGCTGCCCGGGATCCCCGCCGTTCACGGCAACCTCGCCTCTCTGCGGACGGCGCTCGCCGATTCGCCTCGTGCTCTGCTGCCCCCGAAGCACTGCCGCGTTCTGGGAGGCCGGGGCGACCGTAAACCGGTGACGCCTGTCTCCGTCGGCACGGCTCTCGCTTCCGCGGCGCGCGAGGCGACCGATCTGCTGCTGGTCTACTACTCGGGCCATGGACTCCTCGATGACGGAGGGCGTCTTCATCTGGCCCTGGAGGACACCGATCCCGACCCCGAGACCGTCGCGTTCAGCGCGGTTCCCGTGCAGCAAGTGCTGCGTCTGGTGGGGCGGGCCAGGGCTCGGGCGCGTGTGCTCGTTCTGGACTGCTGCTATTCGGGGCGCGCGGTGGCGGCCATGGCGACCCGAACGGGCATCGTGGCCGACCAGTTGGAGCGCTCGGGGACGTACACCCTCACCTCCACCACGCAGACCGAGCTCTCCTTCGCCCCGCCCGGCGACCCGCACACCGCTTTCACCGGCGCGCTGTTGCGTGCCCTTGAAGGGTCGCGTGTCCTGACGCTGGACGAGATCTACCACTTCGTCGACGACGACCTCAACGGGCGCTCCCTGCCGAGGCCCCAGCGGCGCGCCGTGAACGCGGCCGGCGATCTGGCACTTGTCGAGGCGCCTGTCCGGGCGGTGCCGACGGTGGTGCCGGTCCGTCGGTCCGCGTCGGCGGCGGGGCGGGAGGCGACCTCGGGGGCCCCGCATGACGGGGGCGATGTCGTGTTCACCCGGCCTCCGGAGACGCGTGAGGAGCGGCGCCGGATTGCCCGTTTCTGCGTGTGGGCCGCGCTTGTTCTCGCTGTGGCCACCGGTGTTCTCTGGGTGGCGTACGGGGCGTCGGAAGCGATGTGGACCGCCGCCGCCCTGCCGTCGTGCGCCGTCGTCTTCGCCGTCCGTGAGAAGGCGGGCGGGACGCTCGTGCTGGACGGCGGGAGTCTCCGTACGCGGCAATCCGTCGGCGCCGGACCTGGACATGCACATTCCCTGGGCGGACATCCAGTACATGGGGCTGCTGCACGAGGTCGAGGCCGCCACCGCGAACGAGACCACCGAGAGGCATACGAACGTCATTCTGGTGAGACTCCAGCCGGACTGCACTCTTCAGCCACCGCGCCTGAAGGGGGACACCGTCGGGCGCCTCGGCTACCACTCCTTGGGCAGGCTCAAGGACTACCGTGCCGATCCCGTCCTCCTGCGTGAGGCCGTCAGCCGGTTCAGACCGGACATCTACCGAACCAACAACGAACTCCTCGATCTGGATCTGCGTCTCAGCCACACCATTTAGGTCCAGACCATTTGTGCTGTGTCCGCCCGCGCGTGATGTGGGCACGCCATAATTCGGGTCATGGTCACAGACAGCGGATCAACACCCCCCATCAGTAACGGACTTGCCCGCCGAGGGATCCTCGCCGGTGCCTTCGCCCTCTCCGCCACCGCGCTCGTCGGTGCGGGCACGGCAGCGGCGGCGACGCGGGCCGAGGCAGCGGCGAGCACCGCCAAGACGGCGAGCGCCAGGGCCCGGCGCGCCCTCGCCCCCTCCGACTGGCTCTCCGGCATCGGCGACTCGACTCCCGTACAGCGCCTTACCCTTCCCGGCACCCACAACTCCGGCGCGCGCAGCGGCGGTCTGTACGTCGCCTGCCAAGGGACCACCATCGCCGATCAGTTGAACACCGGCGTCCGGTTCCTGGACATACGCTGCCGGGCGTTCGAGAACGCCTTCCCGATTCACCACGCCGCGTACTACCAGAATCTCAACTTCGACGATGTCCTGGTCGCCTGCCGCGACTTCCTCCGGGCGCACCCCTCCGAGACCGTCCTGATGCGCGTGAAGCAGGAGTACTCGTCGGTGGCCGACACGGAGTTCCGGCGGATCTTCGACACCTATCTGGACGGGAAGGGCTGGCGTTCGCTCTTCCGGCTCGACAGCGGTCTGCCCACGCTCGGCCAGGCGCGCGGCAAGGTCGTGCTGCTCGGGGACAACGGCGGGCTGCCGGGCGTGCGGTACGGGGACGGCGGGATCTTCGACATCCAGGACGACTACATGGCGGAGCCGATCGCCAAGTTCTCCAAGATCGAGGCGCACTTCCGCAAGGCCGCGGCGCAGCCGGGCAAGCAGTACATCAACTTCGTCAGCACGGCCGCGCTGCTGCCGCCGCGCTGGAACTCCGACCGGCTCAACCCGCAGGTGCACTCGCTGCTCGACAACTCGGCGAACGCCGGCTGGCGCGGTCTCGGCATCGTGCCGCTGGACTTCCCGGAGACCAGGGGCGGGCTGGTGGACTCGCTGATCCGCCACAACGGCTGACGGATGTAACGACGGAGGAGAACAGGGCCTGGGGGTCGTCCGCGAGGGCGGCCCACCAGGGGCCCGGCCGGCGCGCGATCAGCGCGCGGGAAGCGACGCGTCGCCGACGCCATCACCCGGCCCGCTCAGCCAGGTGCGGATGCCCCCGAGCGCGGTGGGACCGTAATCCTCCTCGACGCCCCTCGCCAGGTCCGCGACGGATATCGCCTCCAGGGACGCGCGCCACGCGGCGTCGGCGGCGGCCATCGCGCGCGAGATCGCGCAGGGCCGCGTACAGGACTCCGGCGGCGAGGCCATCGGCCCGCGCTGCCGGATCTCCGTGCAGACGAACGCGGGCCGGTCCCCGTCCACCGCCGTGACGACATCGAGGACCGTGATCAGCTCCGGGGCCCTGGTCAGGACGTATCCGCCCGCCTTGCCCTGGACGGATGTGACGAGCCCCGCGCGGGAGAGTGCCTGGAGCTGCTTGGCCAGATAGCTGCCGGACACGTCGTGCAGCTCCGCGAGCCGGGCCGCCGGCACCGGCTCCGTACCCGTGGTCAGAACCACGCAGCAGTGCAGCGCCCATTCGACCCCGCCTGACAACTTCATACGCTTGCGCCTCCCCTCGCTTGACTCGGACAAAGGCTATCCGACTAGTATCCCGGACAAGGAGTATCCGAGTTTGGGGTGCGTCCTGCGCGCACCCCCGTGTGCCCGTTGGCGTGCCGTGAAAGGTGGCGGAGATGAAGTTCACGGTGATCGGCGGGACCGGACTGATCGGTTCCCAGGTGGTCGCGAAGCTGACCGACGCGGGACACGAGGCCGTGCCCGCGGCGCTCCAGACCGGCGTCGACCTGCTGACGGGCAAGGGCCTTGACCAGGCGCTGGAGGGTGCCCAGGTCGTGGTCAACCTGGCCAACTCGCCGACGTTCGACGAGAAGTCCTTCGAGTTCTTCCGCACCTCCATGGGCAATCTGCTCGCCGCGGGGGAGAAGGCAGGCGTCGGGCACCAGGTCGTCCTCTCCATCGTCGGCGTGGAGCAGGTGCCGCAGCTGGACTACTACCGGGCCAAGGCTCTCCAGGAGGAGCTGCTCCGGGAGGGGCCGACGCCGTACTCGATCGTCCGCGCCACCCAGTTCTTCGAGTTCATGAACGCGGTCATGTCCTGGACCTCCGACGACGAGACGGTCCGGCTGCCCGTGACCCCGATCCAGCCGATGGCCGCCGCGGATGTGGCTTCGGCCGTCTTCGAGGTCGCGACCGGTGCGCCGCTGGGGGGTATCCGGAACGTCGGCGGACCGGACCGCTTCGCGCTCGACGAGCTCGGCCGGATCACCCTGGCGGCGCGGGGCGACGCCCGGAACGTCGTCGTGGACGACCAGGCCGGCATGTTCGCGGTGATCGAGGGCGACGCGCTGCTTCCCGGGCCGGACGCGCATCTGGCGGGCACGCACTACCGGGACTGGGTCCGCGAGGCCCACTGATCGCGAAGGGCACTGATCGCGAGTCGGCTCCTACGCGCCCGGCCGGGCCGGCGGCGGGGTCGCAGCGCCCGGGATGCGGATCGCCGCCACCGTGCCGCCGCCCGCCGCCGGGCGCAGCGCGATCTCGCCGCCCGTCTGCTGCAAGGTGCGCGCCACGATCGACAGCCCGAGGCCCGAACCCGGCAGTGCGCGGGCCGACGGGGAGCGCCAGAAGCGTTCGAAGACGTGGGGGAGTTCCTCCGCCGGGATGCCGGGGCCGTGGTCCCGTACCGTCAGCTCGCCGTGCGCGTCCAGCGCGACCTCGATGGCCGCGCCCGGCGGGCTGAACTTCACCGCGTTGTCGAGGACGTTGACCAGCGCCCGCTCCAGCGCGGCCGGTTCGGCCCGTACGTACCAGGGCCGCAGCGCCACCTCGATCGTCAGGTCCGGCCCGCGCAGCCGGGCGCGTTCCAGCGCGCTCTCCACGATCGTGTGGAGCGCGACGACCTGGAGCGGGCCGGGGTCGGGGGCGTCCGGCCTGGACAGCTCCTGGAGGTCCCCGATCAGCGAGGCCAGCTCCGTCATCTGCGCCTTCACCGACGCCATCAGCGCCGTACGGTCCTCCGGGGGGATCGCGCGTCCGGTCTCCTCGCTGCGGGCGAGCAGTTCGATGTTCGTACGCAGCGAGGTCAGCGGCGTACGCAACTCGTGGCCCGCGTCGGCGATGAGCCGCGCCTGGCGGTCGCGCGAGGAGGCGAGCGCGGCTGTCATGGAGTTGAAGGAGCGGGAGAGGCGGGCGATCTCGTCCTCGCCCTCGGCGGGGATGCGCAGGCTCAGGTCCTCGGTCCGCGCGACATGCTCGACCGCACGGGTCAGCCCGTCGACCGGCCGCAGACCGGTCCTGGCGACCCAGAGCCCGGCGGCGCCCGCCCCGATGACGCCGATGCCGGCGACGGCGGTCAGCAGCAGGGCGAGCCGGTTCAGCGAGGCGTCGATCTCGCCGAGCGGTCGGGAGACGGAGACGGCGACCCGGTTGAAGGGCGGGCCGACGAGGACCCGCTGGGTGTGGACGCGCACCGCCGCGCCGTCGGCGGTGGTGGAGTCGTGCAGCGTGCTCTCCTCCGTGCCGCGGGCCACGGCCTCGTCGGAGGGCTGGACCTTCACCGGCTGGGACGAGGCGTCCACGCACCGGCCGCCGTTCTCGTCGACGACCTGGACGTAGGCGAATCCCAGCTCGGACGGCTCCGGGGGACTCTGGATGACCCCGCAATTGTCCAGTGTGGTCCGCACCAGACTGAGGGGCGCGGAGGTGTTACGGAGCGAGTTGTCCAGCTCCGCCTCCAGCTGGGAGCGGGTCAGCAGCCAGCACGCGACGGCCGCCGCAGCCACGGCCACGGCGACCGCGGTGGCGACGAGCATCGCGAGGCGGGAGCGGAGGGGCAGCGTACGCAACCGGCGGGCGAGCGAGGTCACTCCGAACCGCCGTGCCCGCTCGGCCCCGTGGGACCCGAGAGACCCGTGGGACTCGCGGGCCCGCCCTCGGCGCGAAGCGCGTAACCCACCCCGCGCACCGTGTGCACCAGCCGCGGCTCACCGCCGCTCTCCGTCTTGCGCCGCAGATACATCACGTACACATCAAGGGAGTTGGAGCTCGGCTCGAAGTCGAAGCCCCAGACCGCCTTGAGGATCTGCTCGCGCGTCAGCACCTGACGCGGGTGCGCGAGGAACATCTCAAGGAGGGTGAACTCGGTACGGGTCAGCTCCACCCGGCGCGTGCCGCGTGTGACCTCGCGCGTGGAGAGGTCCATCCGCAGATCGGCGAAGGCCAGGACGTCGTCCTGCGGCAGCTCGCCCCCGGCGGAGCCCGCGTACGAGCTACGGCGGAGCAGCGCGCGGATACGGGCGAACAGCTCGTCCAGCTCGAAGGGCTTCACCAGATAGTCGTCGGCGCCCGCGTCGAGCCCGGTGACGCGGTCGCCGACGGTGTCGCGCGCGGTGAGCATCAGGATCGGCACGGTCGAACCGGTGGCGCGCAGCCGGCGGGCCGCCGTCAGCCCGTCCATGCGCGGCATCTGGATGTCGAGCACGATCAGGTCGGGCTGGTAGGCGGCGGCCTTGGCGAGCGCGTCGACACCGTCGACGGCGACCTCGGTCCCGTACCCGTCGAAGGCGAGGCTGCGCTGAAGCGCCTCGCGGACGGCGGGCTCGTCGTCGACGATCAGGACGCGTTGCGCATCGCCTTCGGCGGGGCTCATGTCGTCGCTCTTTCTCTGAACGGCTCTCGGTGACGTCTCTCGGTCTTTCTCGGTCTCTTCAGCCTCGCACGTCAGGTGCGCCGTGGTCGCTGTCACCCGTCGCGCAGTGCGCTCAGGTCCGCCTTGACGGTGTTGACGGGGATGGAGAAGCCGAGGCCGACGCTGCCGGCCGTCGAGCTGTCGGCGCTGGAGCCGCTCGCCGAGAACATGGCCGAGTTGATGCCGATGATCTCGCCGTTCATGTTGATCAGCGCGCCGCCGGAGTTGCCCGGGTTGAGCGACGCGTCGGTCTGGATCGCTTTGTACGTGGTCGTGGAGGAGCCCGTGTCGCCGTTGAACTGCTGACCACCGAACTCGAACGGCCACCGGCCGCCGCCACCGCCCTGCTGTTGCTGCTGGCCCTGTTCCTTCGACACGGTGACGTCCCGGTCGAGCGCGGAGACGATACCGCTGGTCACGGTGCCGGTCAGCCCCTCGGGCGAGCCGATCGCCACGACCTCGTCGCCGACCCGCACGCTGTCGGAGTCGCCGAGTGCCGCCGTCTTGAGACCGCTCGCGCCCTGGAGCCTGATCAGCGCGAGGTCCTTGTCGGGGCTGGTGCCCACGACATCGGCGGTGTACGTCTTACCGGTGCTGAGCTGCACCTTCACGGTCTGCGTGCCCGCGATGACATGGTTGTTGGTGATGATCTCGCCGTCACTGGTGATGACCACACCGGACCCGGTGGACTGCCCCGAGCTGGACGCCGCCTGGATCTCCACTATGGCCGGGGAGACGGCCGCGGCCACGCCCGCGACGGTGCCCTTGCTGCTCTGCGAGACGGTCGTACCGCTGACTGTGCTCGCGGCGGTGGCGGGGGAGTCGTTCATCAGCGTCTCGGTCAACGCGGCGGTCCCCCCGCCCACGACGGCCGCGACGAACGCGGCGGCGGCGAGCAGCGCGACGGGCCGCCTGGCCCGCCGCGCGTGCGTGGGTCCGTGCGCCGGCGCGGCGGCACCCCAGCCCCACTCGGCATGCCCCGGCTGCGCGTGCTGCCCACCGCCCGTCGGCCCGTACGGAGGCGGCGGCGGGTACGCCTGGCTGCCGGGGCCCTGCTGGTTCGCGTCTTCGTCGCCGCTGCGACGGTAGTTGTCGTCCATGTCTCCGAGATTCCGCCCGCAAGATGAGAGCAGTCTGAAGACGTCCTGAGAAGCCCGACAGAACCGTGTATGTCCCATGTAAAGACGGCTCACCGGCTCGCCGGATGACGCGCGTCACTGTGGCTGGTGGCCGATCACCTCGCCTGCGCGAGGAGGACGGCGTCGGGGCCGGCCGGGAAGCGCAGTTGGCCGGTCGTGTCGTGCGCAGCCCGCCAGATCGTCTCGGCCACGTCGCTCTCTTCGGTGAACAGGTCCTGACCGGTGAACTCGGCCATGGCCTTTCGCACGAACGGTGCGTACGGCGGCGGGACCAGCTCGTCCGGCGCACGGCCGCCTGTCGCCTTGCCCGCGAAGTTGGTCGTCAGGCAGGCGCCCGGTTCGACCGTCTTCGCCTGGACGCCGAAGGGCGCGAGTTCAAGGGCGAGGGACGCGGTGAACCCCTCGATGGCCATCTTGCTGGCCTTGTAGACGGCCGAGAGCGGCATGTGGCCCAGCACCACGCTGGAGGTCACGTTGACCACCACGCCGGAGCCGCGCTCCCGGAACTGGGGCAGCACCGCCTGTGTCGTCGCCATGACGCCGAACGTGTTGGTCTCGAACACCTCCCGTACCTGGGGCATCGGGGTCCCCTCGAACACGCTGATCGAGGGCACGCCCGCGTTGTTGACCAGGACATCGACGGGCCCTGCGGCCTCGAACGCGGCGGTGATGCTCTCGGGTTCGGTGACGTCGAGCTCGACGATGCGCAGCCGGTCCGACTCCGGCAGGATGCCCGGACGCCGCTTGCGTACGGTCGCGATGACGTTCCACCCCCGCGAGTGGAAATGGAGGGCGGTCTCCCGCCCGTATCCGGACGAGGTGCCGGTGATCAGAACAGTCTTCATGATGTGCCCCTCGGGATGTTGTGGGATCTGCGGCTGACAGATACATTCCTGCTTCCCTGGAGAAGCTGGTCATCCCATTGAACCGTTCTGAGCTGCGGAAACAGTAGAACAATCCTCGCTCGCTCTAGCCTGATCCTGTCAGTGTTCTCCGGAAGGTGCTTATGGCATGACGCCTGCGGGCGTGCGTACGGCGTCACGCAGGCGGGCCGCGTCCTGGCTCGGGGGCGCGCCGAACTGGCGGCGGTACTCGCGGCTGAACTGCGACGGGTTGTCGTAGCCCACGCGATGGCCGACCCCGGTGACATCGCCCGGGTGGGTGGAGAGCAGCAGCCGGGCCTCCTGGAGGCGGATCTGTTTCTGGAACTGGATGGGGCTCATCGCGGTCACCGCCTGGAAGTTGCGGTAGAAGGCGGAGGTGCTCATGCCGGACAGACGTGCCACGTCCTCGACCCGGAAGGGCTCGGCGTAGTGCTCGCGGATCCAGCGCACGGCGCGGGAGACATGGCTGAGACCGCTGTCGGCCAGGCCGAACTGGCGTACCGCCGCGCTCTGTTCGCCCGTGATCAGGCGCCACAGGATCTCGCGTTTGATCAGCGGGGCCAGTACGGCGCGGTCGCGGGGTTCGTCGAGCAGGCGCAGCAGCCGGACCACCGCGTCGAGCAGCGCGGGCGGGGCGTCGCCGACGGCGATTCCCGACGGCGCGCCCGCGCCGCCGCGTGGGGTGTCTCCGGGGCCCGCCCGCAACAGGAGTTCGGCGACGGCGGACGGTTCCAGCATCAGCCCGAAGCCGAGGGCCGGCAGGCCCGGCTGGGCCTGGGTGAACTGTCCGGTGACGGGCAGGTCGACGGAGGCGACCAGAAACTGCCCCGGGCCGTACTCGTAGACCCGGTCGCCCAGCGCGAGCCGTTTGGCGCCCTGGGCGATGACGGCGAGCACCGTGCCGGACATGGAAGGCGCGGGCGGATCCGCCCGGTCGACCTTCGAGATGAGGACGCCGTCGATGGAAGTGGTCCAGTCGGCGCGGGCGTGCCGGTCGAGCAGGCTGCGGAACTCTTCTAGGGGCATGCGTGCATTTCAGCACCATTTCCCGCGCCGTTCTCAAGGTTGCGAGGATCGTGCAAGTGCAAGGAAGCATCGTTCTAGCGTATTCGCAGGTCAGGCGGATTCAATGGGATCAGTTCACTCCACCGCTGAGAAGAGGATTCCCATGATTGCCGCCTACGGATTCAACGCCACCCTGACCGCCCGCCCCGGGATGGGCGACCGGCTGGTCGACCTGCTGCTGACCGGTCTGAACGAGGGAAGCCCCGGCGCGAGCGAGCACTGCCTGGTCTACCTCGTCTCGCGTTCCGCGTCCGACCCCGACGTCGTCCACGTCACCGAGGGCTGGACCAGCGAGGAGGACCACCACCGGGTCTTCGCCGGTGAGGCCGCCCAGGCCATCGTGGCGCAGATCGACGGGCTGCTGGCCAAGGACTCCGAGTACACCGACTACGTCCCGGTCCGCGGCAGGGCCGCCTTCTGACGCGGTCTCACGCCCCCACACCCCACGCCCGTCCGAACGCCCGGCACCGCCCCATGAAAGGCCAACGGCCATGACCACAGCACGCCCCGCCCTGGACCCCGAACTCAGCGCCCTGCTCGCCGACATGCCCCTGATGTCCCAGCTCACCCCCGACGTACTCGCGCAACTGCGCCAGTACCCCTCGACGCCCGTCGATTCACTCCTCGCTGGCCGGCAGGCCGAGCTGCGCGAAGTCACCGTGCCCGCGGCGGACGGTGCCCCGATCCGGCTGTCGGTCTTCACCCCCGCGACGGCGGACCGCACCGGTGCGCCCTGCGTCTACTGGATGCACGGAGGCGGGATGGTCATGGGCGACCGCCTCTCGCAGATCGACATCCCGCTGGAGTGGCTCGACGAGTTCGGCGCGGTCGTGGTCTCCGTGGAGTACCGGCTGGCGCCCGAGGCCACCGGCACCACACCGGTCGACGACTGCTACCAGGGGCTGCTCTGGATCGCCGAGCACGCCGAGGAGATAGGCGTCGACCCCACCAGGATCGTCGTGGCGGGCGCCAGCGCGGGCGGCGGCCTCGCCGCCGGCGTCGCCCTGCTGGCCCGCGACCTCGGTACGCCCGCCATCGCCGCGCAGGTGCTGATCTGCCCCATGCTCGACCACCGCAACAACACCGCATCCAGCCACCAGTTCGCCGGGGTGCCCGGCGTCTGGACCCGCGAGATGAACGAGTTCGGATGGCGCTCGGTCCTCGGCGACCTCACCGACGACGAGGTGCCCGCGTACGTTTCGCCGGCGCTGGCCGAAGACCTCTCGCGCCTGCCGGCCACCTATATCGACACCGGCTCCGCCGAGGTCTTCCGCGACGAGGACATCGACTACGCCTCCCGGATCTGGGCGGCCGGCGGCCGGGCCGAACTCCACGTCTGGGCAGGCGGATTCCACGGTTTCGACGCCCTGTACCCACAGGCTCAGATCTCCGCGACAGCCCGCCGGACCCGCACCAGCTGGCTCGCCCGGCTCCTGCGCTCCGCGTGACGCAGCCGCGCCCGGGAGTGGAACTCCCGGGCGACGTGACCACTCAGAAGCAGCCGCTCAGACGCAGCCGCAGGACCGCCGCACGATCAGTGCCGACGGGAACTGCTTCACCCGTTCCCTGCGGGACCCCGCCACCCGCAGACCGTCGTCCAGCACCAGGTCCACCGCCGCGCGGGCCATCGCCGGGCGGTCGGATGAGACCGTCGTCAGCGGGGGGTCCGTGAGGCCGGCCTCCTTGACGTCGTCGAAGCCCGCCACCGCCAGTTCGCCCGGGACGTCGATCCGCAGTTCGCGGGCGGCGCGCAGGACGCCGATCGCCTGGTCGTCGGTGGAGCAGAAGATCGCCGGGGGCCGGTCGGGGCCGGCCAGCAGCGTCAGCGCCACGTTGTAGGCGTCGTAACGGTTGTAGAGCGCCTTGAAGAGCCGGCCCTCCGTCGAGAGACCGGCCTCCCGCATCGCGCGGCGCCAGCCCTCGACATGGTCGGTCACCGGGTCGCCGACGACCGGGGTCGACTCGACGCCGCCGAGGCACGCCACGTACGGATAGCCGTGCTCCAGCAGATGACGGGTGGCGAGCTGGGCGCCCCCGATGTCATCGGTGACGACGGCGACGTCATCGATGCCCTCGGGGCGCTCGTGGAGCAGTACGACGCGGGCGTCCCACGCCTCTATCTCCGCCGCCGCGCGCTCGCTCGGGCCCTGGCTGACCAGGATTAGCCCCGAGACCCGCATACCGAGGAAGGCCCGCAGATAGTGGACCTCGCGCTCGTTGCGGTAGTCGGAGTTGCCGACGAGCACCATCTTTCCGCGCTCGGCGGCGGCCTGTTCGACCGCGTGCGCCATCTCCGCGAAGAAGGGCTGGCGCGCGTCGGGCACCACGACCCCTATGAGGTCGGTGCGCCGCGACGCCATCGCCTGCGCGACCCGGTCGGGCCGGTAGCCCAGCTCCTTGATCGCGGCGAGTACACGCTCGCGCGTGGCCGGGGCGACCGGCCTCGGTCCGTTGTTGATGACGTAACTGACGACCGCGGTCGAAGTTCCCGCCAGCCGTGCCACGTCGTCCCGCGTCACCTTCGCCACGCGCGGCAGTCTACGCGTGGTGACCTACCTCCCGGCAGGCCGGACGGCCCCTTCGCGTACGTCGGCCGTGTCGGCCGAATGCGTGGTGTCGTCGTTCGCGCCCCGCGGCACGCTCTGGACCGCCTCGCGCGCCCCCTCGCGGGAGCCTTCGGGTGCACCCTCCGGTGGGGCGTCGGACGGCGGTCGTGTCGCCTTCACCTTCGCCGCCGCCTCGGCGATGGCCTTCGCCTTCGCCTCCTCCGCCGCGCGCTCGACCTTCTCCGGTGTGACGAAGCGGTAGCCGACGTTACGGACCGTCCCGATCAGCGACTCGTGCTCGGGGCCGAGCTTCGCGCGCAGCCGCCGTACGTGCACGTCGACCGTTCGCGTACCGCCGAAGTAGTCGTAGCCCCACACCTCCTGGAGCAGCTGCGCACGCGTGAACACCCGGCCGGGGTGCTGCGCCAGATACTTGATCAGCTCGAACTCCTTGAAGGTCAGGTCCAGGACCCGCCCCTTCAGCTTCGCGCTGTAGGTCGCCTCGTCCACCGAGAGATCACCGTTGCGGATCTCCATCGGGGAGTCGTCCGGCGAGATCTGCTGGCGCCCGGTGGCCAGCCGCAGCCGCGCCTCGACCTCGGCCGGGCCCGCGGTGTCGAGCAGGACGTCGTCGAAGCCCCAGTCGGCGGTGACGGCGGTGAGACCGCCCTCGGTCACCACGAGGACCAGCGGGCAGCCGGGTCCTGTGGAGCGCAGGAGCTGGCAGAGCGAGCGGACCTGGGGCAGGTCGCGCCGGCCGTCGATCAGTATGACGTCGGCACCCGGGGTGTCGACGAGAGCCGGGCCTTCGGCCGGGGCCACCCGCACGTGGTGCAGAAGGAGTCCGAGGGCGGGCAGCACCTCCGTCGACGGCTGGAGGGCGTTCGTGAGCAGCAGCAGAGAGCTCATCGCCGTCCACCTCCCCGGGTCGGACAGTATTCACATGTCTGCATCGTTGGTTCGCCCATTACGTCGGTTCCTCCTCGGTCCCTGCAAGGGGGCACCTCCCACACCGGTGAGGGGGTGGGGGCGTATGTGGCACCACTGACCGGCCGCGCCCTGGGGTCGGAAAGCGCAAAAGGACCCGGGGGCTACATTGCCCGGATCCTCTTCGGAGGAGAATAACCCAAGGGCGCTCGCTGTCAGAGGGTGCGGACAGCGAGTCATCGGTTCCACCGGCCGGCTCCGGACGGCCGGAGGGGCCGCGGATGCCGTGGCGGGGCTGGGGATCGGCCATCATGGAGCGTCGGCGGAATCCAATGGAATCCGACGTGAATATTGCCGAGAAATTAGCGGGAGGAGTCGCCATGGCAACGGGAACCATCCGCTACTGGGCCGCGGCCAAGGCGGCGGCGGGCGTCGCCGAGGAGCCGTACGCGGCGGACAATCTGGCTCAGGCGCTCGACGTCGCACGCGAGAAACACCCGGGTGAGCTGGTCCGCGTACTCCAGAGGTGTTCGTTCCTCGTCGACGGTGACCCTGTGGGGACCCGCGGGCATGAGACCGTACGGCTTGCCGAGGGCGGCACGGTCGAAGTGCTCCCGCCGTTCGCAGGAGGGTGAACCGCAGGCATGAGCGACGACCAGCACGGGCAGCAAGGCCAAGGCCGGCACGACCAGAATTACGACTCCGGGCAGTACGGACAGCAGCAGTACGGCGTACCGGGACCGGCCCAGTCGTACTACGACCCGTACCAGCAGCCCTCGTTCCCCGAGCCGTCCCACCAGGAGCCCGGCAACGGGCAGGGCGCGCAGACCTGGGAGGGCCAGACCTGGGACACGCAGTACCAGCCGCAGGTCCAGTACCAGCAGCCCCAGCAGCCCCACCCGCAGCAGGCGGGCGCAGAGACGGCCTATCTGCCGCAGCAGTCCGCCGCGTACCCGCTGCCGCCGGAGGTCCCGGCGAACGGCCACCCGCCGTACGGGCAGCCCGCACCGGCCGCCGTGGCGCCCGGCGCCGCAGTGGCCGCCGCGCAGGCCGCGCCCGCCCCGGACAGCTACAGCGCGCCCACCACCATGGGCAACGCCCGCATCACCGACGCCCAGCGCGCCCGCGCCGAGGGCCGGTCGCCGATCATCCCGCCCGGCGTCCAGCCCGCCGGGCTCACCGCCGTGCTCGGCCTGCTGCTCGCGGGCGGCGCGGCCGTCGGCCCGTACGCGCTGGCAGTCCCGCTGGTGATCCTCCAGGCCGTCACCGCCGCCGGCTGGTTCCGGCTGAACGGCATGTGGCCCGCCCGCCAGGGCATCGCGCTCGCCTTCGCGGGCGCGCTCGTCGCCGATGTCGCGGTGCTCGCCGTCGACGAGGAGCACGCACTCGCGGCGATCCTCGGCACGCTCGGCGCCTGGGTGCTGCTCACGGTCGTGCTGCAACTGCGCAGTCACGCGGGGGCCGACGAACGCATGCAGGGCCTGATGGCCACCGTCGCCTCGGCCTCACTCGCCATCATCGCCACCGGGAATCTCGCCGTGGCGGCGGACGCCGTGACGGTCGGCGCGCTCGCCGTCGCCGCAGCGACCGTCGCCCGCGCGCTCCCGCTGCCGGGCTTCGTCTCGATCGTGGTCGCGCTCGCCGCCGCCGCGGGAGCCGGACTCGCGGCGGGCGGGCTGACGGACCTCGGCGGCCAGGGCGTGGTCCTCGGCCTCGGCGCCGGCGTGTGCGCGCTGATCGGGCTCCGGGTCGCGAGCTACGACTACCCCTCGCGCTTCGTGCACATGACGGCCGGGGTGGCGCTGCCGCTCACGGTCGCCGTGCCCGCGATCTATCTGCTCGGACGGGCGCTGGCCTGACGCCCGTCCGGCGGGCGCGGATCCCCGCCGGGAACCGAACCCGCGCCCCGGGCGTCGATTAGGCTCACCGACGTCATGGGGGCTGGTACGACCAGGGTGGGGGACACCGAGCAATGCGCGCACTGCGAATTCTTCTGATCGTCGTCGTGATCCTCGGCGGGCTGTTCGTCGCCGCCGACCGGGCCGCGGTGTACTTCGCCGAGACCGAGGCGGCGAGCAAGATCAGGAGCAGTCAGGGCCTCAGCAGCGAGCCCGACGTCTCCATCAAGGGCTTCCCCTTCCTCACCCAGGTCCTGGGCTCGGAGCTGGACGAGATAGAGGTCAGCATCGGCGGGATAACCGCCACCACCGAGGGCCGCGAGGTCGAGGTGACCGAGGTGAAGGCCGAGCTCCGCGACGTGCGCGTGAACAGCAGCTTCTCCTCCGCGATCGCGGGCAGCGCGGAGGGCTCGGCACTGATCTCGTACGAGGACCTCACCAAGTCCGCGCCGAAGGGCGCGACGGTCGGCTACGCCGGGGCCGAGCGGGCCGCGAAGGGCCAGGTCAAGGTCTCGGGGCCGCTGGACGAGCTCGCCGAGGGCGCGGGGATCGATGTGCCGGAGGCCTTCAAGGGGCTGCTGAAGGAGAACTTCACGACCTACAGCACCGTCTCGCTGGAGGGCGGCGACAAGGTCCGGCTGCGCGCCGACGATCTTCCGAAGCTGCCGGTGCCGGGCGCGAACGACAAGCTGAAAGAGGTCGTGGACTACGACCTGACGATCGACGGGCTGCCGTCGACCATCAAGCTCGACAAGGTCACGGCGGCGGAGGACGGCCTCGGCTTCTCCGGCACGGGCAAGGACGTCGACCTCACGAGCTGACGCGCTGACCCGGCGGCCTGCCCAGCGGCCGCCGTATCGTGAGACGCGGATGTCCATCCCGTAGATGCGACAGGGGTACGAGAGGCGCCGGGGCCGCGCCCCGGCCACCCGGAACGCCCAGCCGTCCCACATCTCGGACGATCGCGTCTCATCATCCGACACATCGGTGACACCGCACCGTATCCGTCCCTACGATCGGACGCATGCAGTGCTTCATCAGCGGTCTCCAGCAGCGGGGACAGGCGAACCTCACGAAGCGGCGGGCAGTCGACCTGTGCCGCGTCGCCGCCATGCTCTGTCGCACCGCCTGAGCGGGACACGTCCGCCCCGCCACCTCTCCCCGGCCCTTCGACCACGTCAGGGCCACCCGTGCCGTACGCAGCCCGCCGCGCCCCCGTGCCCGGAAGGCGCCGCCGCCCGCACCACCCGCCGCACACTGCCCCGGAGGAGAACACATGAGCCGCAGCGACGTCCTGGTAGACGCCGACTGGGTCGAGGCCCACATCGACGACCCGAAGGTTGTCATCGTCGAGGTCGACGAGGACACCTCGGCGTACGAGAAGAACCACATCCGTAACGCCGTACGCATCGACTGGAAGCAGGACCTCCAGGACCCGGTGCGCCGGGACTTCGTCGACCAGGAGGGCTTCGAGAAGCTCCTGTCCGCGAAGGGCATCGGCAACGACGACCTCGTGATCCTCTACGGCGGCAACAACAACTGGTTCGCGTCCTACGCGTACTGGTACTTCAAGCTGTACGGCCACGAGGGCGTCAAGCTCCTCGACGGCGGCCGCAAGAAGTGGGAGCTGGACTCGCGCGACCTGGTCGAAGCGGTACCCGAGCGCGCGGCCACGCAGTACCGGGCCAAGCCCCAGGACACGTCCATCCGCGCCTTCCGTGACGACGTCGTCGCCGCGATCGGGGGCCTGAACCTGGTCGACGTGCGCTCGCCCGACGAGTTCAGCGGCAAGCTGCTCGCCCCGGCGCACCTCCCGCAGGAGCAGTCGCAGCGCCCCGGCCATGTGCCGAGCGCCCGCAACATCCCGTGGTCGAAGAACGCCAACGACGACGGCACCTTCAAGTCGGACGACGAGCTCAAGGCCCTCTACGAGGAGGAGCAGGTCGACCTGGCGAAGGACACCATCGCCTACTGCCGCATCGGTGAGCGCTCCGCGCTCACCTGGTTCGTGCTGCACGAGCTGCTCGGCCAGGAGAACGTCAAGAACTACGACGGTTCGTGGACCGAGTACGGCTCCCTCGTCGGCGTGCCGATCGAGCTCGGCGCGGCGAAGTAACCGGCCGCGGCGAAAGCAAACCCAGACCACCCGCCTGACTCGGAGGACAGATCCCTATGTGCGGAGCGAAGGCCGGCGGCCCGGACGCCTCGACGATCAAGCCCGGTGAGACCACCATCCAGGGTTCAGTGACCCGTGACGGCGAGCCCGTCACCGGCTACGTACGCCTGCTGGACTCGACCGGAGAATTCACCGCGGAGGTCCCGACCTCGGCGACCGGACAGTTCCGCTTCTACGCGGCCGAGGGCACGTGGACCGTGCGCGCGCTCGTGCCCGGCGGTACGGCGGACCGTACGGTCGTCGCGCGGACAGGCGGTCTGGCCGAGGTGGCCATCGCGATCTGAGCCACGCGGCACGTTCGGCCGGAGGGCCGCGCCCCACGGGAGTTGGACGCTTCCAGACACGGGGCGCGGTCCTTCGTGCCGTCGTAAGCTCGATGTATGTATACGCGACGCCGTCGCCGCTACTTCATGCTGATGGGCGGGTGCATCGCCCTGTTCGTCTCGGCGTGGGCGTTCGTGCGCCTGTGGTCGGTGCCGGTGGCGATCGGCATGTGCGTGGTCGCCATGGTCATCCCGCCGGTGGCGGCGATCGTTGCGAACAGACGCGGTCCGGACGACCGCTGGTGGGACGACCCGCCGGGTGATCCGAAGTCCGGCGACCCCAAGTCGGACGAGTGGTGGGACGAACTCGACGGCCGGAAGAAGCCCCCGTCGAAATGACGCCGTGGAGCGGCCTGCGGAGCGCGTCGTGGAGCGGCCCGCAGCACCTGTGCGTCAGTACACCAGCGCCTGTACGCCGTCGGCCATCGCCTCGCTGACGAAGACCTGGGCGCCCGCGATCCGTACGCCTTCCAGCACGTCCTTCTCCGCGATGTCACGCCGCGCCGCGCACTGCGTGCACAGGGTGATCCGGCCCCCCGACAGGATCGACTCGATCAGATCCGGCAGCGGCGCGGCATGCGGCAGCTCGAACGTCGCGGCCCGGCCCGGCAGGGCGAACCACGCCGACTCACCGGTCAGCCAGAGGGACACCTCCACCCCGCTGGCCACGGCGACCGCCGCCACGGTGAAGGCCTGCGAGCAGCGCTCGGGTCCGTCGGCACCTGCGGTTACCTTGATCACGAGCTTCTTCGCCATGTCCCGAACTGTAATGCGCGGCCGAGGGCGCGGAGAGCGGCCGGTCCCCACCCATTAGGCTGGGGGCCGGCCTTTGTACCGCCCGTTCCGACGCTCTTCGAGGAGCACCCCGTGCTTGAGGACTTCTTCTCCGCCCTGCTGGCCTTGATCGTCGTGGGTGTCATGGCCTTTGCCGCGTACGCCGTGAAGAAGCTGTACCAGGGCCAGAACTGACCGCGCCCGCTCCTCGCCCACTCGAATCCCTACAGATCGCCTGAGCCGCTCATGATCGAGATCCCGTCCGACCTCAGCCCGGACCTTGTCCCGCTCGCCTTCCTCCTCGGTGACTGGGAGGGTGTGGGCGTCTTCGACTTCCCCGGTGAGGAGAAGGCCAACTTCGGCCAGGAAGTCTCCTTCAGCCATGACGGCAGGGACTTCATCGAGTACGCCTCGCACACCTGGGCGCTGGACTCCGACGGCAAGAAGCTCCGCCCCATCGAGTCCGAGTCCGGCTACTGGCGCATCGACAAGGACCGCAAGGTCGAGGTCGTCATGGTGCGTGACCAGGGCGTCGTGGAGATCTGGTACGGGGAGCTGGCCGACCAGAAGCCGCAGATCGACCTCGTCACCGACGCCATCGCGCGTACGGCGTCCGCCGGCCCGTACAACGGCGGCAAGCGGCTCTACGGCTACGTCAACAGCGACCTGATGTGGGTCGGCGAGAAGTCCACCCCCGAGGTCCCGCTGCGCGCGTACATGTCGGCGCATCTCAAGAAGGTCGTCTCGCCGGAGCAGGTCGCGGCCTGGGCGAAGGACCTCGGCGACCTCCCGGACGACGGCATCGCGTTCTTCAAATAGGCGGACCGGCCCCATCGCGGCCCGCGCTGCCTACACTGGGTGCGTGGTGAGCACCGACTGGAAGAGCGACCTGAGGCAGCGCGGCTACCGCCTGACCCCGCAGCGCCAGCTTGTCCTCGAAGCCGTCGACACCCTGGAGCACGCGACGCCTGACGACATCCTCGGCGAAGTACGCAGGACGGCGTCCGGCGTGAACATCTCCACCGTCTACCGGACGCTGGAGCTGCTGGAGGAGCTGGGCCTGGTCTCCCACGCGCATCTGGGGCACGGCGCGCCGACGTACCACCTCGCGGACCGGCACCACCACATCCATCTGGTCTGCCGCGACTGCACGAACGTCATCGAGGCGGACGTCTCGGTCGCCGCGGACTTCACGGACAAGCTGCGCGACACGTTCGGCTTCACGACGGACATGAAGCACTTCGCGATCTTCGGCAGCTGCCGCAACTGCACCGCCCGCGCGGCGAGCGGCGATTCGTAGCCGGACCGTACGCCGGGCCGTACCCCGCGGCCGGGTCGTACGCTTGTCGTTATGCAGCGACAGTCAACGACCAGCCCGCTCCTCACCCTGCCCGGTGCCGTGGCCGCCGAAGGACAGGACGAAGGTGTCGCCGCGCACTACGGCGATCTGTTCCGTGAACAACGCGCGCTCGCCGACGGCAAGGGCCTGGTGGACCTCTCGCACCACGGTGTCGTCACCGTCACCGGCGATGACCGGCTGAGCTGGCTCCATCTGCTGCTCACCCAGCATGTCAGCGAGCTGCCCGCCGGCCGGGCCACCGAGGCGCTGATCCTCTCCGCGAACGGCCACATCGAGCACGCCCTGTATCTCGTGGACGACGGCGAGACGGTGTGGACGCATGTGGAGCCCGGTACGCGCGATGAGCTGATCGCCTATCTGGAGTCGATGAAGTTCTTCTACCGCGTGGACGTCGCCGACCGTACGGACGACTTCGCCGTGGTCCATGTCCCGGCCGGGTCCATCGCGGAGGCGCCGGACGGCGCCGTCGTACGGGAGACGCCGTACGGCCGTGACATCTTCCTGCCGCGCGCGGACCTGGAGTCGTACGCGCGGCGGTACGGCCCGCCGGCCGGGATCCTCGCGTACGAGGCGCTGCGCGTCGAGGGCCATCGGCCGCGGCTGAACTTCGAGACCGACCACCGCACCATCCCGCACGAGGTGGGCCTGATCGGCGGCGCCGTCCATCTGGAGAAGGGCTGCTACCGGGGCCAGGAGACGGTCGCGCGCGTCCAGAACCTGGGGAAGCCGCCGCGCCGGCTGGTCTTCCTGCATCTGGACGGGAGCGAGGTGGTGCTGCCGGGGCACGGTACGCCCGTACGGCTCGCCGCCGACGGCGAGGAGGGCCGGCAGCTCGGCTTCATCACGACATCGGCCCGCCACCATGAGCTGGGGCCGATCGCGCTGGCCCTGATCAAGCGCAATGTGCCGCTGGACGCCCCGCTGTTGGCCGGGAACACACCGGCGGCGCAGGAAGCGGTCGTGGAGGCCTGAGCGGGCCTTTCCCGGTACGCGTACACGAGCGGGCGGGGCACGTGCCGTGGCACGCCCCACCCGCTCACATCTCCAACTGCACCGTGAACGGGCCGTGGTTGGTGAGCGAGACCCGCATGTCCGCCCCGAACCTGCCCGTCTCCACGGTCGCGCCCAGTTCGCGCAGCCGCGCCACGACCTCGTCGACCAGCGGTTCGGCCAGCGCTCCCGGCGCCGCCGCGTTCCAGGTGGGGCGGCGGCCCTTGCGGGCGTCCCCGTAGAGAGTGAACTGAGAAATCACCAGGAGGGGCGCGTTCACTTCCGAGCAGGACTTCTCGGCCGCGAGAATCCGCAGCGTCCAGAGTTTGCGGGCCAGTTGGGCCGCCTTCTCCTTCGTGTCCTCGTGGGTGACCCCCACCAGCACACACAGCCCCTCCCCGACGATCTTGCCGACCGTCTCGGTCCCCGACTCCGTTACGATGTCGACGCTCGCGCCGTCGACTCTCTGCACCACTGCTCGCATACGGACCAACCTATCCAGGGTCCGTCGTGCGCCGTATCCAGGGCCGAACGGGTGCAGATCGTCTGCAGGTGCACGTGCAGGGGTGGCACGATGCAGGCAGGCGGAGCGAGGGGAAGTAAGCGGGCATGAGCACATCTGGTGCCGGGCAGTCGCCCGGTCCTGTACCGATCACCGGCGGTACGACCGCCGGCAGGGGCGTCGGCGCCGGTGCCGGTGCGGGGACGGTCGGCCCCCCGGCGCAGCAGGTCTGGGGCGCCGAGAACGCCCTGGGGCTGCCGGAGTTGCGGGCGCTGCGCCGGGACGCGACGCGCGACGAGGCCGATCTCAGCTATCTGCGCCGGCTGCTCCAGGGCCGTATCGACATCCTGCGGGCCGAACTGGCACGGCGGGCCGCGCCCGAGACGCCGGTCGTCGACCGGCTCTCCGAGATCCTGGCGGACACTCCTTCGCTCCACAGGTCGTCGGCCCGGCATGTGACTCTTTCCACACCACGGAACGAGGAGTTCCGGCTGCTGGCCGCCGAGGCGCTCGCCGAGGTGGAGCTCTCCGACCTCGCCGCCCGTACGGACGAGGAGCTGGACGCCGCGATGGGCCGGCTGATCCGGCATGAGCAGCAGGTTTCGCAGCGCCGGCATCTTCTCCAACGGACGGTGGACGAGTGCAGCGCGGAGATCGCGCGCAGGTACCGTGAAGGCGAAGCACAAGTAGACGACCTGCTCACGTAATGCCATGACTGCCTTCCGTAGCGGTCCCCGCCCGGAAGGCCGATGATGACGACTCGCAGGACCACGACCGGCTCCGCCGGTGCCGTATCCCCGTCCGCCGCCCCTGATTCCCTTGCTCCGGTCCTCGCCGAGGTGGTGCGGTCCGGCTTCGTGGAGGGCAGGCACCGCGGCTCGCTGGTGCTGCTCGCGGCGGACGGCAGTGTGGAGTTCGCGCTCGGCGACGTGGACGTGCCGGTCTTCCCGCGCTCCAGCAACAAGCCCCTCCAGGCCGCGGCCGTGCTGCGCGCCGGGGTCGAACTCTCCGGTGAGCGGCTGGCGTTGGCGGCGGCGAGCCATTCCGGCGAGGCCTTCCACCTCGATCTCGTACAGAAGATGCTCGCCGAGTCGGGACTGACGGCGGACGATCTGCTGAACCCGGCCGATCTGCCGCTGGACCGGGTGGAGGCCGAGACGTATCTGGCGGCGGGGCGGGTCAGGGACCGGGTCACCATGAACTGCTCCGGCAAGCACGCGGCGATGCTGGCGGCCTGTGTGCGGAACGGCTGGCAGCTCGGTACGTATCTGGAGCCGTCCCATCCGTTGCAGCGTCTTGTCGCCGAGGTCGTCGAGGAGGCGTCGGGGGAGCGGGTCGCCGCGGTCGGTACGGACGGCTGTGGTGCCCCGCTGATGGCCATCGGCCTCACCGGACTCGCCCGCGCCTTCCGGCACTTCGTACTCGCGGAGCCCGGTACGGCCGAGCGCCGGGTCGCGGACGCGATGCGCGCGCATCCCGAGTACGTGGCCGGTACGCGCAGGGCCGACACCTGGCTGATGCGCGAGGTGCCCGGGGCGCTGTCGAAGATGGGCGCGGAGGCCGTGCAGGCGGTGGCGCTGGCCGACGGCCGCGCGCTGGCGTTCAAGGTGGACGACGGCGGCCTGCGGGCGCTGGGGCCGGTGCTGGCGCGGGCACTGGGGCTGCTGGGGGTCGAGGGACCGGTGGTGGCGCGCATCGGGCGGGCGCCGCTGCTGGGGGGCGACGCGGAGGTGGGCGAGGTCCGGGCGGTGTTCTGAGGTCTCCTCCGCCTGGCCGGTGGAAATCCGCAGGACTTTTGAGTTCCCCCGTGCTTAGCGTACGGAGCATGGCCACAGACGTCCGAGTGATCAGCGAATCCGACTTCCCCGACTGGCTCCGCGCCCTGAACACCGGCTTCCTCAGGCCGCCGGGAGCCGACGAGAAGGAGGTCGAGGACCGCAGGGCGTACATGGACCTGAGCCGTACGCGGGGCGCGTTCGACGACGGCCGCTGCGTGGCGACGTACCGCACGTTCCCGCAGGAGCTGACCGCCGTCGGCGGCGCCGGGCTGCCGGCCAATGCCGTCTCCAACGTCACCGTCTCGGCCACACACCGCCGCCGCGGGCTGCTCAGCCGGATGATCAACGATGATCTGGCGGAGGCGAAGGAGCGCGGGGACGTCGTGTCCACGCTGATCGCGGCGGAGTACCCGATCTACGGGCGGTACGGCTTCGGCCCGGCCGCCTGGACCACCGAGTGGTCGATCGACGTACCGCGCACGGGCCTGGAGCCGCGCCGCAGCGGACAGCCGGCCGACGGCGGGCGGATCGACCTGGTCGACGGCACGGACGTACGGAAGCTGGGCCCCGGACTGCACGACCGGCTGCGCTCGGCCAGACACGGCGTGATCAGCCGCAACGAGCGCTGGTGGCAGGTCCTCACGGGCACCGCGACCTCGCACGGCGCGCCGTGGGCCGAGCCGTTCCACGCGGTGTACCGGGAGGCGTCGGGCGAGGTCCAGGGTTTGCTGACGTACCGGGCGGACGAGGTGTGGGGCGACGCCAAGCAGCCGCTGAACACGGCGACGGTGCTCGACGCGATCGCCGTGACACCGGCGGCGGAGCGGGCGCTGTGGCAGTACGTCTGCTCGATCGACTGGATCAAGACGGTCCGCACGGGCCGCCGCGCCCCCGACGACCTGCTGCCCTTCTTCTTCCCGGACCCGCGCGCGGCCAGGATCGTCACGCAGGCGGACTACCTGTGGGTGCGGATCCTGGACACGGTCCGCGCGCTGGAGTCCCGTACGTACGCGGCCCCCGGCACCCTGGTCCTGGACATCCACGACAGCGCGTCCCTGGCCTCGGGCCGCTACCGCCTGGACACCACGGCCGCGGGCACCACCTGCGCCCCGACGACCGAGTCGCCCGATCTGACGCTGGACGTAAGGGAGTTGGGCGCGCTGTATCTGGGGGACGAGTCGGCGGTCCGGCTGTCGGCGCTGGGCACGGTGACGGAGGAGAAGCCGGCCGCGGCGTCCCGCACGGACGCGCTGTTCCGCACCTCCCGCCGACCGTGGTGCCCGGACCTGTTCTGAGACGGCTTCCGACGGGACGGCCCGGTGGGCCGCCCCGCGGTCAGCCCATTCCCGGCTGCATGAAGAGCAGGGCCAGGACGACGGCGCCGATTCCGGCGCAGGTGGAGCTCCTGAACTTGATACCGCCGGTGAGCATGAGGAACGCTCCCGCGCCTAAGACGCCGTATTTCAGCTGGACGGCTTGCTCGAGTACAAGGGTGAGAACTGGCATGACGGCCCCTCCAGGCAGAGTGGAGAACTCAGAGCTGTGCGGATGCGTGGCACACGTGGCGTGAGGGACGCGACTGGAAGCGCGTGGGGCGAGCCCGTACGACGGTGGACGGGCGACGAGTGGAGCGAGTAGTTCCGCCAAGTTCTTCGACTTGGTTGCCAACTACTGAAGTTGTTCCCGGTTATCGGGTGGTGTAACCAACTCCATGTACCTGACGCGAGATGGCCATAAGTTGTAACGTTCTTGTGTGAACTCTGAACGCAGTGCACTGAACGGCACGGACAAGCCGACGCCGGAGGACGTGGCGGAGGTTCTCCGTGACCGGATGGAGTCCGGCGAACTCGCCGTCGGTGACGCCATGCCGACGCAGGCTGCCCTGGTGAAGGAGTTCGAGGTGCGGCGCAGTGTCGTACGGGGGGCCCTGAAGCTGCTCCAGGAGGAGGGGCTGCTCACCGAGCCCACCCGGGGAGCCCCGGCCCGCGTCGCCGACCGCTCCGCCCGTACGGAGGCGGCGGACGGCACGCCCCGGGAGACGATGGTCGCGCTGGGCCCCCGGATCGACGCGGCCTTCGGCGCGCAGGACGTCCGGATAGACGCCCTCTGTCTCACCGCGGAGTCGCTGAGCGCGGCCTTCGGCGAACAGCGCAGGCTCATCGCGACCCGGGACTCCACGCCGGCCACGGTCCGCGTCCGCGTGCTGATGCCCAACCGGGACATCGACCTGGCCTTCCCCCGGATGATCGGCGATCCGGAGGAGGACGACCCGGTCCACCTCCGCTGGCTGAAGATGCGCAACGCGCACGGCACGGTCCTCAGCGACCATCTGCGGGGCCTGGGCGCCGCACACGACATCGACGTGGACGTGCAGTTCAAGGCGCTGCCCTTCACCCCGCCGGTGAAGCTGTATCTCCTCAACGGCACGGAGGCGTTGTTCGCGTACTACCGGGTCACGGAGCGCGAGGAGCAGATCAACCGGAAGCCGGTGGCGGTGTGGGACACGCTGGGCGGCGAGTCTCCGCTCTTCTCGTTCGGAGCGGGGGCCGGGCAGGCCCACCGGGACCACGCGTTCGTCCGCCAGTCGCAGGTCTGGTTCGACGCCCTGTGGACAACCATCGCCACCGACCTCAACCTGGTCTGAAGGCCCGCCGGTTCGGGATCCGGCGCCGCCCGCTTCTTTGGCCGCTCACCGGCCCGGCGGCAGCGCCCATATGCGCCTGCGCGCCCGGCGGCCAACCTCCGCCGAACGGCCGGGAGTTGGCCGGTGGCCGTCGGTAAGGCACGGGGCATGGGGGGCTGTTGGGGGCCGTATCCGGGGTCACGGGGTAGCGTTCTTGCGTGGTTCCGCCGATGCCCGAGCCGCCCCGAGAAGACATCCCGTACGGGAGGGGGGAACTGCCGAAACGTATCCGCACTCCCCATTCCCACCACCGACTGTTGCCGACGGACGGAACGATGTGGCTGACCTGCGCGAGCTCTTCGACTCGACGGCGTGTGTGCTCTTCGACTTCGATGGCCCCGTCTGCGGGTTGTTCGCCGGATACCCGGCGCAACGCGTGGCCGCCGAACTGGTGAGCTGGCTCCGCAGACAGGGCCGGGAATCCCTGCTGACCAGGGACGAGGCCGGCTCCGACGACCCGCACGCGGTGCTGCGGGCTGTCGCGCCCACCGCTCCGGACGGCGGATTCCTCGCGGAGCTGGAGGCCGAACTCACGGAGCACGAACTGCGGGCCACGGATACGGCGGAGCCCACCGAGTACGCGGACGAGCTGATCCGGGCCCTCCGGTCGCGCGGGCTGGGGCTGGCCATCACGACCAACAACTCGGCCCGCGTCGTCGAACGTTATCTGGAGGCTCGCGGACTGGACGACTGCTTCGGGCGCCATATCCACGGCCGTACGCGCGACCTCCACCTGCTCAAGCCGGACCCGGACTGTCTGCTGCGGGCCCTGGACTCCACGGGGGTCGCCGCCGAGCGGGCGCTGATGATCGGGGACACTCCCGCGGACTGCGTGGCCGCCCGGAAGGCGGGCGTCACCTTCGTCGGCTACGCGCGTAACCAGCGCAAGTGGAACCTGCTCGTGGGCGCGGGCGCGACGACCGTCGTCTCCTCGCTGAAGCCGATGCTGGACGTCGTCGCCCCTGAGCCGGGGGGCGCCAGAAACGGTGGTTCTCCCCGTATCTGACGAGGCTTGGCGGGAATTCGCCGGTCAGGTCACCCGATGACCCGTCCGGAGTAACGGTCCACTCACTTGGCGGAGTTTCTGATTCAAGTGGCCGTTGAGCGTCCTGGGTTGGCGGTTACGATGTGCACCCCACCGTGCGTCGGTCGAACGATCAGAAGCACCTCTGTGGGCATTCCCCCGTGAGGTGCAGAGTTCAGGTGTCCGAAAATCAGTCGTTGGAACCGCACAGGACCTTCGCGGAGTACGCCCAAAACAAGGGCGTACGACAGCGAGGCCATCACAACGACAACTATCTGGTGGCGCCGACCGAGGAAGTGGCGGCCACCCTCGGTCTGGAACCTGGTACGAAGGTCATGCTGCGGCGCAGAAATCCGGCCGCGCTGCCCGTGGTACCACGCACCTGGCCGGACGAGCCGGAGATCCTCCGTTCGCTCAGGGGCCGTCTGGCGTACGTCCCCGAATGCCTCGCCACGATGGGCGACTTCGCCGTACACACCTATGTGGAAGGCGTCCCGCTCTCCGCGGTCTCATCCGACGGCCAGATCCTCGACGCCGGACTGGTCCGGGCGGTCGCCGGCCTGCTGGCGGAGATGACCACCGTTCGCCGCCGGCATCTGCCCGAGCTGCCCGCCTCCTGGCCGCGGGACGGCGCGAGCCGCTCCTTCCTGCGGACCCTCGCGGCGCTCACGGACCAGCAGGTGCGCCGCCCCAACTGGCACGCTTTCGGCGGGCTGTTCGCCACCCTCGGAGTGCCGGAGGGAGCCCTGAGCGGTTTCGTCGAGCGAGTCCCCGCGATGTCCGCGAGGCCGTTCGGGCTCCTGCACACGGACCTGCACCGCGACAACCTGATTCTCCGCGAATCCCCGTCCGGGACCCCGGTGATCTGCGTCGACTGGGAGCTGGCCTCCTACGGGGATCCGCTGCACGACCTCGCCACCCATCTCGTACGGATGCGCTATCCGGCAGAGCAGTGGGACGACGTCAAGGAAGCGTGGGCGCAGGCCGTGGCGGACACCCGCCCGCAGGCCGCGAACGGTTTGGAGACGGACCTCCTCCACTACCTGGATTTCGAGCGCGCGCAGTCCGTCTATCCGGATGTGATCCGGGCGGCCCAGTCGCTGGGTCCCGACGCAGAGCCCGGCAGTCTCAAGAAGGCCACTGAAGCTGTACAGACCGCGCTCGAACTGGCTCGCCGCCCGCTGAGGCTCAGCCGCGTCGCGGGGGCCGCGGAGATCAGCAAGGCACTCCGCCGCTGGGAAGCGTCGCAGCCGGGCCGGGAGGACCGGGCACTTCACCCCGTCGGTACCGTCCCCTGGGAGCCCGACGACGAAGTCCACAGGTGGAGCGGATATCCCCTGGAAGCCGTCTCACGGGCGCTGTCGGCGGAGGGGGCGGCAGGTGCCGGGCAGGTCTTCAAAGGCACCGGGCACCTCAACACCGTCGTCCGGGACGGCCGCGACGGTGAGACCGTGGTCGTACGGCGCAGGCTCGACGGCGGCAACCGCCGGGAACGCGGCTTCCTCGACGAGCACCGCGTACTCCAGGCGCTCGAATCCGTCCGGCCCCGGGTGCGCGCGCCCGAGGTCCTGGCCCGTGGCACCAGCGGCGGCGACGACGGGTTCGTCATCCACTCGTACGTCGGGCCCGTCGGCGGCGTCCATCCGCCCGAGCATCCCGCCGACGGGCTCAGCCTCCGCGAGGCGGACGACCTGGTCGACCAGCTGTGCGCGCTGACGGACGTTCCGACCCACGGGCTCGGCCCCGACGTGGCGCACGGCGACTTCTACCAGTGGCTGAGCGGCCGGCTCATCGACATGGTCGCCGGGCTGCCCAGGGAGTCGCTGCGCCGTGCGGCGGTGCTCGGTCTGCCCAACGCGAACCGGCTCAGGGAACTCCTCACCCACACCTTTGTCGCGCCCCGGAAGCGGGTGCTGCTGCACGGGGACCTCAACCCGTGGAATCTCATCAGGAACGAGAAGCGCGACAGCCTGACGATCATCGACTGGGAGATGGCCGTGGTCGGCGATCCCCTCTACGACCTCGTACGGCATCTCCATCTCACCCCGCACGGCCCGCAGACCAGGGAGCGGATGTTCCGCCGGTGGTACGGGAAGCTGGACTCGCAGTACACCAAGGGCTGGGAGGAGGACTGGCGGTTCTACCGCTGGATGGAGATCGTCCGCTCCGCCTACATCGACCTCGACAGGCTGCTCACCGGCGAGAGCCTCGACACGCCCAACGTCCGCAGGGCGGTCGACTCGTACTCCCTGACCCTCTCCGGCGCCACCGCCTCGCTGGGGCTGCGGACCAGGCATCTCGACCATCGGTATCTCGCGCTGGACCTGCCGGGCGGTGACCTGATCGGGGCTGACGGCTGAGCGTCGGGCCGTCGAGTGAGTCTCGCCGTCACGCCGTCCGGCTCCTGAACAGCCGTCCCGAGACCCCCACCGCCACCAGCAGAATCCCCCCGCACCAGGCCAGTGCCACCCACGGATCCGTGCCCACCGGCTGGTTCAGGAGGAGGCCGCGGAGGGATTCGATCAGTGGGGTCACCGGCTGGTTGTAGGCGAAGCCGTGGATCCAGGGTGGCATCGTGGCGATCGGGGCGAACGTGCTGCTCGGGTACGTCAGGAACATCATGAAGAACGAGAACGCCCCCGCCGCCTCCGGGGACCGGGTCAGCAGGCCCACCGCCGCCGCCAGCCAGGAGATCGCCAGGATGAAGGCGAGCAGCAGACCCGCCGCCGCCAGGGCGGCCGGGAGGGTGGGGGACGGGCGGAAGCCGATCAGGAGCGCCACGCCGAGGACCAGGACCGTCGAGACGATGTTGCGGACCGCGCTCGAAGCGACATGGCCGGCGAGGATCGACCTGCCTCCGACGTCGAGCGAGCGCAGGCGGTCGATGATGCCGCCCTTCATGTCCTCGCTGACACCCACGGCCGTGCCGGACGAGCCGAAACCGGCGCAGAGCAGCAGGACGCCGGGGACGACGTAGGCGACGTAGGGATCGCCCGTGCCGGTGCTGATCGCGCCGCCGAAGAGATAGACGAAGATCAGCATCAGCATGACGGGCAGCATGAGCGAGGTGAAGAGGGCGTCGACGTTACGGCTGCTGAGCCGGGTCGAACGAGCCGTCATCACCAGGGAGTTGTTCAGCACCCGGCCGGCCGGGGACATCGTCGCCGGGTCAGACATGGGCCGGCTCCGTGGTGGTGCGGCCGGTCAGGGCCATGAACACGTCGTCGAGCGAGGCGCTGTGCACCCTGAAGCTCACGACGTCCCGGCGTGCCGGGTCGATCTCGTCCAGCAGCGCCCGTACCCGCGTCGCCGTGCCGTCCGTCGGCAGGCCGAGCGTGAGCGTGTCGGCCGACCGCTGTACGGCGAGGGGCGCGAGGCGCTCGTACGCCGCCGCGTCGGCGACCACCACATCGAGACGATGGCCGGTGACCCGGGCCTTCAGCTCCGCCGCGGTGCCCTCGGCGGCCACCCGGCCGGCGTCGAGCACGGCGATACGGTCCGACAACTGGTCGGCCTCCTCCAGGTATTGGGTGGTGAGGAAGACCGTTGAGCCGCCCGCCGAGAGATCGCGCACCACCTGCCACAGCTCCTGGCGGCTGCGCGGGTCGAGCCCGGTCGTCGGCTCGTCCAGGAAGATCACCTCCGGCTCGCCGACCAGCCCGGCGGCCAGATCGAGCCGCCGCCGCATACCGCCCGAATACGTGCCCGTGAGCCGCCGCCCCGCGGCCGTCAGGCCGAACCGCTCCAGCAGTTCCGCGGCGCGGCCACGCGCCGCCGCGCGTGAGAGACCGCCGAGGCGCGCCATCATGCGCAGGTTCTCCTCGCCGGTCTGCTTCTCGTCGACCGAGGCGAACTGCCCGGTCAGGCTGACCGCCCGGCGCACCTGGCGGCGCTGGGTCCGTACGTCGTAACCCGCCACCCTGGCCGTGCCGTTGTCGGCGTCGGCGAGCGTGGCGAGGATCCGGACGGCGGTCGTCTTGCCCGCGCCGTTGGGGCCGAGCAGGGCGAAGACCGTGCCGCGCTCGACGGTGAGATCGATGCCGTCGAGCACCTTCACCCGCCCGTCCCCACGCCCGTAGGACTTCTCCAGACCGATGGCGCTGATGGCTCGCGTGCCGTGTGTGCCGCGTTGATCGTGTGTGCCGCGTTGCTTCTGGGGGCTCATGGCCGCCGCTCCTCCGTTATGCGTATGCCTTACGCTTGATGTGTAAGGGTTACGCATAACTAGGATGGCGTCAAGCGCGGGCAGGCGGGACGGGGAGGAACGAGACGTGACGGGCGAGAACGACGGGAACGGCGACAGCACGGGAGACACCGGGCTGCCGGCCAGCATCGAAGCCGCCTGGGGCCTGCGCGAACGCCCGACCAAGGGCCGTAAGCCCGGCCTCACCCTCCAGCGGATCGTCGACACGGCCGTCACCGTCGCCGCGACCGAAGGGCTGCCCGCCGTCTCGATGGGCCGGATCGCCAAGAGGCTCGGCGTCTCACCGATGTCGCTCTACCGGTACGTGGCGGCCAAGGACGAGCTGTACGTGCTGATGCAGGAGGCGATCATCGGTGACCCGCCGGCGCCCCCACCGCCGGGCACCGACTGGCGTACGGCGATGGCGGAATGGGCCTGGGCGATGCGCCGGATCTTCTACGAGAACCTGTGGGCGCTCCGTATCCCCGTCGCCGGCCCGCCCGCCACTCCCCGGATGGTGGCCTGGTGGGAGTCGGGGCTGGTGGCGCTGGAGGGGACGCGGCTCGACTGGGGCGAGAAGCTGTCGGCGATTCTGCTGGTCAACGGCTACGTACGGCACGAGACGACGCTGATGGCCGACCTGGCGGCAGCCGTGACGGCCAGCGGCAAGCCGGCGGATGTCGTGCTCGCCCGGTACGGGCGCACGATCCAGAAGCTGGCCGACCCCGTGCGCTACCCGTCCGTCGCGGAGATGCTGGCGTCCGGGCTGATGGAGATCCCGGACGAACCGGAGAGCCCGGACCACGAGTTCACCTTCGGACTCGAACGCATCCTGGACGGCATCGAGGTGCTCGTACGGGAGCGCGGCGGGGACAGCGGCGTGGGCGGGGACAGCGGCGTCCGCGGGGCGCGCATTCCGTAAGGTGCGGGCGTGGATATCTTTCGCACGGTGAACGGGCGGGTACGGGGGCGTCGGACCGCCCCCGATGTCGTCGCGGTGCTCGGCATCCCGTACGCCGCACCGCCGTTCGGAGCCGACCGCTTCAACGCCCCCCGGCCCGCGACCCCGTGGCAGGGCGTACGGGAGTGCGTCGGCTACGGGCCGGTCGTGCCGCAGTCGGCGGAGCTCCCGGGCGCGCCCATGTGGTCACCCGGCGACGAGGACGTGCTCAACCTGAACGTCTGGACAGCAGGGAACGCGGTGGGGAAGCGGCCGGTGCTCGTCTGGATCCACGGCGGCGCGTACACCTTCGGCTCGTCGGCCCAGCCGGACTTCGACGGTACGGCCCTGGTCCGCGCCGGGCTGGTCGTCGTCACCCTCAACTACAGGCTCGGCTTCGAGGGGTTCGGCCACATCCCCGGCTCCGACCGTCCCGACAACCGCGGTCTGCTCGACCAGATCGCCGCCCTGGAGTGGGTGCGCGACAACATCGCGTCCTTCGGCGGCGACCCCGCCAACGTCACCGTCGCCGGGCAGTCGGCGGGGGCGGCGTCCGTCGCGTGTCTGACGGTGATGGAGCGGGCGCGCGGGCTGTTCCACCGTGCCGTCGCGCACAGCGCGGTCGGCCCGGTCTACCCGCCCCAACTCGCCGCCGACACCACCCGGTTGGTGGCGGACGCAGCCGGAGTCCCGGCCACGGCCGATGGGTTGACGGCGGCGTCCCCGTACGACCTGGTCCACGCCTCCGACCAGGTCGTCGCCCGTCTGCGCGAGGACCCGGCGGCCGGGGCGCGCCACTACGACCCGGTGCTCTACGGCCCGGTCGCCGACGGCGAGTCGCTGCCCGCCGACCCGCTCGCCGCCGACGCGGCGGACCGCGCCGACGTCGACCTCCTCGTCTGCCACACGACGGAGGAGTACTGGCTGATGGACGCGGTCGGCAGCAGCAAGAAGATCACGACGGACGGTCAACTCGGCGCGTTCGCCCGGGACTTCGGACTGCCCGACGATCTCGTACCGGCCTACCGGGCGCTGCTGCCCGACGCGCCGGTGCTCGACCTGTACCTCGCGATCTACGGCGACATGTCCTTCGCCGAGTACAGCGGTCGCCTCGCCGAGCGGCATGCGGGCGCGGGCCGCAGGACGTATCTCTCCCGCTTCGCCAGGCGGCGCGTCATGGAAAGCGGAGTCGTACGCCCCTGGCACTGCGCCGATGTCCCGTTCGTCTTCGGCACCCTCGATGTGCCCGAACTCGCCTTCCTGATCGGCGGCCCGCCGTCGGCCGATGACCACGAACTGTCTCGCCGTATGGTCCGGGCGTGGGCGGACTTCGCCGCGACGGGGGATCCGGGCTGGCAGCCACTGGGCGCGGACGGCGAGGCGGACACCGTACGGATCTGGGGGACGGAGGACGCGTACGACGGCGGTGCGTATGACGCCTTCCGTGCCGCGTGGCGGGGCGTCGACTACACGGCCGTACATCCCTGACCACCACCCCTGACAGGATGGGCGCATGACCGAGATCCGCACGCCCCGCCTCCTCCTCCGCCGCTGGACCGACGACGACCTCGCCCCCATGGCCGAGATCAACTCGGACCCGCAGGTCATGCGCTGGGTCGGCGACGGCTCGGTCCGCGACCTGGACGAGACCGCCGAGGCCGTCGAGCGCTGGGAGGAGGAGTGGGACGAGGAGGGCTTCGGGCTCTTCGCCGTCGAACTGCTCGCATCGGGCGAACTGATCGGCTTCGCCGGCCTCTCCGTACCGGAGTATCTGCCCGAGGTGCTGCCCGACGTGGAGATCAGCTGGCGGCTCGGCGCCCAGTTCTGGGGCCAGGGTTACGCCTCCGAAGCCGCCCACGCAGTACTGGAGTTCGCCCTCCAGGACCGGGGGCTTGAGCGTCTCGTCGCCGTGAACCGGCTGGGCGACGACCGGTCAGAGAACGTGCTCCGCAAGCTGGACATGGTCCTCGACCGGGAGACGAAGCACCCGGAGTACGGCTTCGCGCTGAACATCCACACCATCGACCTCAGCGAGTACGAGGCCTGAGCACCGCGTACGCCACCACGAACGCGGTCACGAGCAGCCCGGCCCCGACGCCGAAGGCCAGGTGGTAGCCGGAGGTCAGCGCCTCGGCCTCGCGCGCGCCGCCCGCGAGCAGGTTCTCGCTCCGCGAGGCCGCCAGCGTCGACAGGACGGCGACGCCCACCGCCATCCCGATCTGCTGGGTCGTGTTGAACAGCCCGGAGGCGAGCCCCGCGTCGTCCTCTCCCGCGTCGGACATCCCGAGCGACGTCAGCGCGGGAAGGGCCAGCCCGAAGCCGGCGGCGAGCGGCATCAGGGGGAGCACGTCGGTCGTGTAGGTCGCGTCGGCGGGTATCCGGGTGAGCAGTACGAGGAGGGTGATCAGCAGCAGGAGGCCGGTCAGCAGGACGTTTCGCTCGCCGAAGCGGGCGTTGAGCCGGGCGGAGACGCCCAGTGACACGGCGCCGATGACGATCGCGGCGGGCAGCATCGCGAGGCCGGTCTCGCCGGCGCCGTATCCGAGCACCCGCTGGAGGTGCAGCGCCAGGATGATCTGGAACGAGAACAGCGCGGCGACCATCAGCATCTGAACCGCGTTGGCTCCGACGACAGCGCGCGAACGGAAGATCCGCAGGGGCATGAGCGGGGTCGCGGCGGTCGCCTGGCGGGCGACGAACGCGCCGACGAGGGCGGCGGCGAGGGCGCCGAGACCCAGGGTGTGCGCCGAGACCCAGCCGTACCGTTCGACCTTGACGACGGTGTAGATGCCCAGCATCAGGCCCGCCGTGATGAGCAGCGCGCCGCTGACGTCGGCGCCGGCGGCGAGGCCGCGCGTGCGCCTGCCCGTGCCGGTGCTCTTGCCCGTGCTGGTGCCTCTGTCGCCGGGCAGGACGCGGACGGCGAGCGCGAGGGCGGCGAGCCCGATGGGCAGGTTGATGAAGAAGATCCAGTGCCAGCTCAGTGCGTCGGTGAGAAGCCCGCCCGCCACCTGACCGATGGAGGCCCCGGCCGCGCCGGTGAAACTGAAGACGGCGATGGCCCTGGCCCGTTCAGCCGGCTCGGTGAAGAGCGTGATGAGGATGCCGAGGCTGACCGCCGCCGCCATCGCGCTGCCGACGCCCTGCAGGAAACGCGCCGCGATCAGTACGGCGGGGGAGGCGGCGACACCCGCCAGGAGTGAGGCGGCGGTGAACACACCCGTACCCGCCAGGAACACGCGCTTGCGTCCCAGCAGATCGCCGAGCCGCCCGGCGAGGAGCAGCAGGCTGCCGAACGCGATCAGGTACGCGTTCACGACCCAGCTCAGGCCCGCCGGGGTGAAGCCGAGGTCGTCCTGGATGGCGGGCATCGCGACGGTGACGATGGAGCCGTCGAGGACGATCATCAGCATGCCGGAGGCGAGGACGCCGAGGGCGAGCGCGCGTGCGGTGTCTGCTGGCATGCCGGTGCCGCTGCTGCTTCTGCCTGCGACCGTGGCTGACTCGGGCATGGGTCTCTCCTGTCGATGGATCGCCTCGATGGGCCGACAGGTAAGACCTTAATGGATAGTTCTGTTGCAGACTATCTTTCTCGGAAGTTCCTTGGTGCTCGGCTGTCTACTTCTCGCGCTGGCGCGCCCGCCGTGCCGTCCCCGGAGTCTCGGACGCGGTGGCCAACTCCCCCTCGGCCAGGGCGTTCATGAACCGCAGAAAGGTCACGCGGTCACCGTCCGGGAGTCCCGCCAGCGCCTGCCGGTGCACGTTGTCGACGATCTCCTGGCTCCGTACGGCGAGCCGGGCGCCCTCCTCGGTGACCGCGATGATCCGCGCGCGCCGGTCCGTGCTGGACGGCTTGCGCTCGGCGAGTCCGGCCTTCTCCAGGGCGTCCACGGTGACGACCATCGTCGTCTTGTCCATGTCGCCGATCTCGGCGAGCTGGATCTGGGTGCGCTCCTCCTCCAGGGCGTGCACCAGAACGCAGTGCATCCGTGCGGTGAGTCCGATCTCGGCGAGCGCGGCCGACATACGGGTGCGCAGGACATGGCTGGTGTGGTCGAGGAGGTAGGAGAGGTCCGGCTCGGTGCGGGTGGGTGTCATGGCGGTCATGTTCATCAGCGTAACAATTCGGCCCGTTGCGGATTATCCGGAAGGGTATTTGCTAGGGGGGCCCGGTCCCCTGCGTAGCCTTCGGCTCATGGATGAGACGACGGACATGGCGGATGGTCTGCGCGAGCGCAAGAAGCGGCAGACGTACGAGCGCCTGTCCGAGACGGCGATCGCGCTCTTCCTGGAGAGGGGCTTCGAGAAGGTGTCGGTGGCCGAGATCGCGGCAGCCGCCGAGGTCTCGAAGCCGACGCTGTTCCGCTACTTCCCCACCAAGGAGGACCTGGTCCTGCACCGCTTCGCGGACCACGAGGACGAGGCGGCGCGGGTGGTGACCGGTGCGCGCGGGGCGGGCTCGGCGCTGGACGCGCTGCACGCGCTGCACACGCACTTCGCCGACGGGCTGGCCCGCCGGGACCCGGTGACCGGGCTCAATGACGATCCGCGGGTGCTGGCCTTCCATGGCCTGCTGTACGGGACTCCGTCGCTGGTCGCGCGGGCGTACGCGTATCAGCGACGGTCGGAGGCCGCGCTGGCGGGCGCGCTGGGTGCGCTGGGCGGGGTGCCCGGGGGGTCGGTGGGGGCGCGGCTCGCTGCCGGGCAGATCGTCGCCGTGCAGCGGGTGCTCGCCGAGGAGAACTGGCGGCGGATCGCGGCCGGCGAGAGCGCCGACCGAGTGCGTCCGGACGCGGTGGTGGCGGCGGAGCTGGGGTTCGGGCAGCTGCGGGACGGGCTCGCGCCCGGCGGCCGAAGCTAACTGAGGCTCGGTATCAAACTTTACTTGGTTGCTTTATTCTTGATGGAATGACGTCACTCGACCATGAGCTGAGCCATGCGCTCGCCGAAGAGCGGACCTACCACGACATCTGCCGTACGGCCCTGAAGGGCATGATCGACGGTGCGGACGAACGGGTCGCCACCGGCGCGGACGTCTCCGCCTCCGGAGCCGACGCGGAAGTTCTCGGCTACCAATTCCGCAGTCACGCCAAGGAGTTGGCGGAACTCCCGGAAGGCCCGCTGTTCTTCGGGCGGCTGGACTTCGGGACGGAGGCCGACCCGGAGGCCGACCCGCAGGGGCATGCCGGCGATCACGCCGGGCAGAGCTACCACATCGGCCGTATCCGCGTCAGCGAACACCCCGCGTCCCCGCCCCTCGTGATCGACTGGCGCGCCCCGGTCTCGCGGGCGTTCTACCAGGCCCGCGCCGCCGACCCGCAGGGCGTCGCCGTCCGCCGCCGGTTCGGCTGGGCGCCCTGGAGCAAGGGACTTTCGGAGGACCTGACGGGCCTGGAGGACGAAGTCCTCCGGCGGGCCGGGCCCGGCACCGTACGCGCGAACACCGCCCCCGGCGCGATCCTCGCCGGTGAGATCGAGCGCCCCCGCGTCGGCCCGATGCGCGACATCGTGGCGACCATCCAGCCCGAGCAGGACGATCTCGTACGCGACGAGGTCGCCGTGTCCGTCTGCGTCCAGGGCGCCCCCGGCACCGGCAAGACCGCGGTCGGCCTCCACCGCGCCGCGTACCTCCTCTACACCCACCCCGACCGGATCAAGCGCGGCGGACTGCTCATCCTCGGGCCCAACCGCACCTTCCTCTCCTACATCTCCGAGGTCCTGCCCTCCCTCGGCGAGACGGGTGTCCGCCAGTCCACGATCGAGGACGAGGTCGCCCGCCACCCGGTCCGCGCCGAGGACGACGCGGCCACGGCCCTCGTCAAACACGACGTGCGGATGGCGGCCGTGCTGCGCCGCGCGCTGTACGGGCGGGTGCGTGCCCCCGCCAACTCCCTTGAGGTGCCCGACGGTTCGTACCGCTGGCGGGTGCCGGCGGCGGAGCTGGCACGGATCGTCGCCGACGTACGGGAGGAGGCGCCGCCGTACGCGATCGGCCGCGAGCGCGTCCGCACCCGCGCCGTACGGCTGATCCAGCGGCAGGCCGAGCGGCGCGCGGGGGTCCTGAACAACGCCTGGCTCCAGCGGATTTCCCGCGCCCGGCCGGTGTCCGCGTTCGTGGACGAGGTCTGGCCGAAGGTGAGCCCGGAGGAAGTCGTGGCGGAGCTGCTGTCCGATCCGGACGGGGCGGGAGAGCCGGGAGGGTCAGGAGGTCCGGCCGACGGCATCCTTGACGCGGACGAGCGGCGCGCGCTGAGGTGGGCGCGGCGCCGTTCCGCGCGTACGGCCCCGTGGTCGGCGGCCGATCTGCTGCTCCTCGACGAGGTGGCGGGGCTTCTGGAACGCCAGGAGAGCTACGGGCACATCGTGGTGGACGAGGCGCAGGACCTCTCCCCGATGCAGTGCCGCGCCATCGCCCGGCGTGCCGGATTCGGCTCGCTGACCGTGCTCGGCGATCTGGCGCAGGGCACCACCCCGTGGGCCGCCCGCGGTTGGCGGGAGCACCTGGCGCATCTGGGGGCGCCCGACGCCGCGGTGGCCCAACTGACCGTCGGATTCCGGGTGCCCGGGGCGATCGTGGCGCTGACGAACCGGCTGCTCTCCACCCTGGGCGTGGACGTACCGCCCGCCACGTCCCTGCGCGCGGACGGCGACCTGCGGATCGAGAGGGTGCGGGAGGCGGCGGGGATGGTTGCGGCCGTGGTGGACGCGGTCCGTGCGGCGCTGCCGTACGAGGGGTCGGTCGCCGTCATCGCCGCCGACACCGACCTGACGCGGCTGCGCGAGGCGCTGAGCGGGGCGGGTCTCGCACCCGCGTCACCCGGCGAACTGGGCGCCCGCGTCACGCTGTTGCCCGCCTCGCTCGCCAAAGGTCTGGAATACGACCACGTGGTGGCCGTCGAACCGGCCACGATCGTGGCGTCCGAACGACGGGGCGCGCAACGGCTGTACGTGGTGCTGACGCGGGCGGTGTCCCGGCTGCATGTGCTGCACAGCGCGGAACTGCCCTTCTGAGGCTGCCTACTTGGCGTGGCGGGCGTGGTGGTCGGCCAGGACCTCACGGATCACATGTCGGGCGTTGGCCGCGATCCGAGGGTTCGTGTGCAGGTAGTACGGGAGCTGGATCAGCGCCATCGACAGCGCCCGGCCGCGACCCCGCGCCCACGTCGCGTCGTCGGCGGCCAGAGCGGTGCGGAAGCCGTCCCGTACGCCGGCCGGGAGGAGGTTCCAGGCGGGGATCAGGTCGGAGGCGGGGTCGCCCACGCCCACCGTGCCGAAGTCGATGACGCCGCTGAGGCGTCCGCCGTCCACCATCAGATTGTCCGGCATGAGATCGGAGTGGACCCAGACGGGCGGGCCGTCCCAGTCGGGCGCGCGCAGATCGGCGTCCCAGGCGGCGGTCGCCGCGTCGATGTCGATGGTCCCGCCCAGGTCGCCCAGGTCGCCCAGGTCGCCCAGTTCACCTCGGTCGCCCAGCTCGCGCAGGTCGGAGAGGGCGGCGCGGGTCGGGCCGTCGTCCTCGGCCAGCGGCCCGCTCCGGTAGGCGCGCGGCGCGTCCGTGGTGTCGAGCGGGCGCAGTGCCATGACGAAGCCGGCCAAGTCCGCCGCCAGCGGCCCCGGTTGGGCGAGCCGGCCGGCTTCCGGGTGCGCCCCGTCGAGCCAGCGGTTGACCGACCAGGGCCAGGGATAGCCAGCGGCGGGTGTGCCCAGGCCGAGGACGGTGGGGACGGGCACCGGCAGACGCGGGGCGAGCCACGGCAGCCACCGGTGCTCCTTCGCCACGTCGGCCACGCCGCCCTCGATCCGGGGGAGCCGTACGGCCATGTCGTCGCCGAGCCGGTACACGGCGTTGACGGTGCCGCCGGACGGGAAGTGCTCGACGGGGAGCCCGGCCCAGTGCGGGAACTGCGCGGCGAGCAGCCGCCGCACGAGATCCACGTCGGTCGGCACCTCGTCGGCGTGCATCACGCGGGGTCCTCGGGGCCGGGGTCTGCCGGGCTGTTCCGGGCGACCTCGTACGCGTACGGCAGCAACTCCCGTACCGGCACGGTCCGGAGGCCGTCCTCCGTCGGCACGATGACATCGACGCGCGGGAAGTAGTCCAGCAGCACCTGCCGGCAGCGCCCGCACGGCGGCAGCACACTCCGCCCGTCGCTCCCGACGGCCACGACGGTGACCAGGTCGTACGCGCCTACGGCCGCGGCGGCGCCGATGGTGACCAGCTCGGCGCAGGGGCCACCGGTGAAGTGGTAGACGTTCAGACCGGTGACGATCCGGCCGTCCCGGTCCCGGGCGGCGCAGGCCACGGTGTGGTCGTCGCCCTTGGCACGGGCGACGATCAGCCGGGTCGCCGCGTCGACGAGCTCATGATCGAGGTCTGCTGTCACGCGCGGAACGGTACTCGCGGCTGCCCGGCCGGCCCACCGGAATACGGCGTCGGGCCGCGCCGGACCCGGGCGAAATTCCTGGCCACGACCTGATCCCGGCGAGGTAGCGTGCCGGACATGGCCGACATTCAGCAGCTCCGACTCGATCACGCTCCCGCACTGCTCGCGTTCGAGCTGGAGAACCGGGCCTACTTCGCGGCGTCGATTCCCGACCGGGGCGACTCGTACTTCTCCGACTTCGACGAGCGGCTCGGCGATCTGCTCACCGATCAGGCGGCCGGCCTGCTCTTCTTCCATGTGCTGGTGAGCGGCGACGGCGGTACGGCGGACGAGATAGTGGGGCGCGTCAACCTTGTCGACGTGCGGGACGGCACCGCCGAGCTGGGCTACCGGATCGCGGAGAAGGCGGCGGGCAAGGGGCTGGCGACGGACGCGGTCCGGCGGATCTGCGTGCTGGCCGCCGCGACGTACGGGCTCGGCGCACTGCGCGCCAAGACGACCCACGACAACCTGGCCTCGCACACCGTACTGACACGTACGGGATTCGTGCCCACCGGCGAGATCGACATCAGCGGGCGCCCGGGAACGACCTACATCCGCACACTCAGCTGAGCCCCCAGCTCCCGGAATCCGAGGCCCACCGCCACGCGCCGCGAGGCGTACGGCCGGGCCCGCCACTGCGACAGCAGACCGGCGCCGAGAGCGTGCGACACGGCGGCCGACGCGACGATCCCGGCCAGGCCCCGGCGGCGCCGGTGCGGGGCGACGAGGACGCACAGATGGGCGACGGCCCGCGGCCAGACCAGGTAACCGGCCGGCGCGGAGTCGTCCTTCTCCACCCGCCCAGGCGATGCGGGCACGAACCCGTCCCGCTCCAGGTAGAAGAGCGCGGCGGGCCCCAGCACGTCGAGCACCGGGGCCGTACGGCTCAGTGCCTCGCTGAGCCGGGCCGGGTCGACCAGTTCCGCGCACGACAGCTTCCCGCCGCCTCGCGCATCGCCTGGGCACCCCGCACGCCCGAGCGGTGACGTCGTCCATGCCGGCAACGGTAGGCCGGAACGCGCGCGCCAGGGCTCGCGAGCCCGGCAGGATCTGAAAGACATGCCCTAGCATGCGCGGCCATGAGCACCGAAGAGTCCGCCAGTTCGTCCCGTATCGACCCGTACCGCATCGACATCCCCCAACGCGACCTGGACGATCTCCACGACCGGCTCGACCGCACCCGCTGGCCCGACGAACTGCCGGGCGCGGGCTGGGACTACGGCATCCCGGGCGACCAGCTCGGCGCGCTGGCGCACCACTGGCGGCACGCGTACGACTGGCGGGCGGCCGAGGCCGAGCTGAACCGGTGGCCGCAGTTCACCACCACCGTCGACGGCGCGCGCATCCACTTCGCGCACATCCGCTCTCCGGAGCCGGACGCCACGCCGCTGATCATGACGCACGGCTGGCCGGGCTCGATCGTCGAGTTCACCGACGTGGCCGGCCCGCTCACCGACCCCCGCGCGCACGGCGGCGACCCGGCCGGCGCCTTCCACCTGGTGCTGCCGGGCATCCCCGGCTTCGGACTCTCGGGCCCCACGCGGGAGAAGGGCTGGGAGTACCGTCGGGTGGCCGCCGCGTTCGCCGTACTGATGGAGCGGCTGGGCTATGACCGGTACGGCGCCCAGGGGGGTGACTGGGGAGCGGCCGTCTCCCGCGAGCTGGGCCGCATCCGGCCGGGCCGGGTCGTCGGCGTACACCTGAATCTGCTGCCCGGCGGCGGCGCGACGCACGAGCCGACGGGAGCCGAACTGGCCCTGCTGAGCCCGCGGGAGCGCCGGCGCACGCGCGAATCCTGGGAGCGGGGACGGGAGTTCGCGCGCGACCGTCAGGGGTACGCCGACATCCAGTCGACGCGCCCACAGACGCTGGCGTACGGGCTGAACGACTCGCCCGTCGGCCAACTGGCCTGGATCGCCGAGAAGTTCCACGAGTGGACCGACACGACGGACGGCCGCCCCTACGGCGCCGTCGACCGCGACCGGCTGCTCACGAACGTGATGCTGTACTGGCTGACCGGCACGGCAGGCTCGTCCGCCCGTATCTACTACGAGCGGGCCCACGCGGACTACTGGGGTTCGGCGCCGGAGCCGTCCCCGGTCCCGACCGCGCTGGCCGACTTCCCGCACGACAACTTCATCCCCCTGCGCCACATCGCGGACCGCACGAACAACATCACGCGCTGGACGTCGTACGACAGAGGCGGCCACTTCCCGGCGCTGGAGGTCCCGGATCTGCTGGTGGCCGACATCCGGGCTTTCTTCCGCACGCTGAGGGACTGAACCGGGGGCGCCCGGAGGCCGGCGGGTCCGGTGTCCGGGCGCCCTGCGCGGAGCGGGAGATCAGGCCGCCCACACGCCGGTGGCCAGGCCGTTCGTCTGGAACTGGAACTTGAACTTGGTGCCGTTCGCCACATTGGTGGCGATCGTGTTCCACTGGCCCGACAGCGCGTATTTGTGGGCCGACTGGCAATAGGGAGCGCCGGAACTCGGGTCGAAGCAGACCTTGATGTATCTGTTCGTGTTGGGCCGGATATTGATGTCGGCGCAGTTGCTCGTGGTCGTGAGCCAGGTGCCGGTCGGGTAGCCCGTCGGGTAGTAGAGGTAGTTCGCCGGCTTGGAGTAGGACTTGGCCGTGTCGTAGCAGGCCAGGACCGTGTTCTCGCCCTGCGGCGCGGCAGCGGCGGTGGTCGCGCCACTGATCGTTCCGGCGGCTGCCAGCATCAGACCGGCCGCGATGGCGCCCAGCCGGGTGGTGTTGTTCCGCATGGTGTTTCTTTTCCTTCCGCTTTGTTCTGCTCGGCTGTACTGAATCCTCGGTCAGCCTCGCAGAGGGAAAAGTGAAGGCAAAGATGATTAATGGACACGTACCCCACGGCATTTGGCCCGTCCGTTTTTACGGAGCAGATCCGTCCGAGGCGGAGAAGAATTGCGGACCATTCCGAATTCCGTATTCCGGATTATCGACGCAGGTCGAATTACCTGCCGGACCATTTGTGTCGGCTGATCGACGGATACGGAATCGCGCCCTTCGCCGATTCCTGTTAGCGGGTGGGCGCGTCGGAGGCGACGGCGCGTGCGAGGGCGTCGACCGCGGCGCGTCTCGGGCCGTTCAGCCCGAGGAAGTCCGTGCTGTCCGCCCACTGGTCCACCCCGCCGGTCAGCAGCAGGGCCCGCAGTCCGGGGTCGGTGACGGTCGCCGCGAGGGCGTTGGCGAAGCGTTCGGCGTGCAGCACCTGGAACGGCCTGTCGTGGTACGGCCGGCACGCCGGGTCCACCGGCTCGGTGAGCCCCGCCGCGTTCTGGAGCGCGGCCACGAACTCGTACGCCTCGCAGAGATGCCGCTCCCGCTGCGGATACCCCGTCGCGGCCAGGGCGCCCGCCAGCGACGGCATCAGCTCATCGGCGATCGCGAGCCGCCCGAAGGCGGTGCCGAGCCACTTGCCGTACGGGGCGTACGTCCGCTTCAGCAGCAGGCACAGCCGCATCAGATCGCGCACCAGCCGCCCCGCCACGACCGCCGACCCGAGCGGGTCCCCCACCTCCGCGCAGCGGCCGACGAAGGCCTCTTCCTGGGAGATCCGCTGCCACTGACAGGCCAGGAGGTAGCGCCACACCTGGTCGGGGTACCACGCCAGCCGGGCCCGCGCCGCGTCCAGCGTGCCGAGCCCGTCGTGGAACACCGCGCCGCCGGTGACCTCAGCCAGCCGCTGCTGCGGCATCGCCAGCCAGTCGTGGACCGTGGGCCGCGTCGCCACGCCGAGTTGTGTCCGCAGCCAGTCGCCGACGTCGTCGACCGAGACCCGGTGGTTGACCGCGCCGTCCGTCAACTCCATCTGTCCGATGGGGATTTCGGGGTTGTGGTGCCTGAAGTGCGTGGGCCAGCCGCGTACATGCTTGGGCAGCCGTTCCGCGAGCAGCCGGCGCAGCCCCGCGCCGTGCTCGGCGGCCTCGTCCGGCGCGAGGAAGAGATTCAGCCGAGGACCCCACTCGTGGTCGGCGGACCGCGCGGTGTCGAACCCGAGCACCTCGGACCCGGAGCCGACCCGGGCGGCGGCGTACCGCAGGCCCGGGTACGCGCTGTCGAGAAGGGGGCGGACCGCCTCCTCGTACAGGATCCGGGACAGTTCGAGGCCGGGGACGAAGTCGGGGAGAGGGCGGGGGTGGGGGCTTGGGCTGGTCACGGGCTCACTGTGCCGGAGGCGGAAGGGCGCGGCCACGCAGTTTCGCCGCGGTCCAGGGCCGCCCCCGGGCGTTCGCGTACGACCGCCTCGCCCGTGCGCCGTCTCACCGCCCGCGGACCCGCTCCGCCCCCGCGACCCGCTCCGCGAGGAAGTCCTCCCAGGTCCGCCGCCCGAGGTCGGCCCCGTCGAGGACCAGATTGTCCTCCGCCCGGTACGCCCGGCCCACTTTGCCCGGGACCCGGAACGGCAACGTCGGCCGCCGCGTCGGCCGGCCGACGCGCGCCTGGAGGTAGCCGCGGCTCAGCTCGGCGAGCCCGTACAGCTTGGGCCCGGCCAGGTCGGCGACCCGGCCGGCCGGGTCGCCGAGCGTCAGCTCCACAAGACGCTCGGCCACATCACGCGCGTCGACCGGCTGTAGCCGCACCCCGCCGGGCGCGAGGACCACCGGCAGTTTCGCCAGGGCGCGCGTCACGTAGAGGACCAGGTCGTGGAACTGCGCCGCCCGCAGCGTCGTCCACGGCAGCCCGGAATCCTCCACGGCCCCCTCCGCGCCCAGCTTGGCTCTGAAGTAACCGAGCGGCATCAGGTCCGCGCCGATGACCGAGATGCAGACCAGGTGCCGTACGCCCGCGCGCGACGCGGCCCGCACCAGATTCCGGGTCGCCCGGTCGTCCCCCTTGGCGGCGCCCGCGAGATGCAGCACGATCTCGGCGCCGTCCACCGCTGACTCGATCCCCTCACCCTTGAGCAGGTCGGCGGTGACGTACTCGACGCCGTCCTTCGGATCGCGGCCGTGCCGGCTGAGCACCCGTACGTCGTTGCCGGTGCCGGCGAGCAGCGGCGTGACAACGCGCCCGAGGGTGCCCGTACCGCCCGTGACCAGGATCGATGACGTCATGGCTTCTCCAAGCTCTCGGACCGGGAGTCTCCCGGTCACATCGGCGGGGTTGAGAGGGTCTACTTCAGTGACACCGGGCGAACGGGGAATGTGACCGATGGACGAGCGCACGCGGCTTCTGGGGCGTTTCGAGGAGGACCGGGCCCGGCTGCGCGCGGTGGCCTACCGGATGCTCGGCTCCGCGAGCGAGGCCGACGACGCGGTCCAGGAGACCTGGCTGCGCCTCGACCGCGCCGACACCCGTGAGGTCGAGAATCTGCGCGGGTGGCTGACCACGGTGGTGGCGCGGGTGTGTCTGAACATGCTGCGTACGCGCGCCTCGCGGCGCGAGGAACCGCTCGACGCGCCGGACCGCGCACCGATCGGCGTACCCACCGGCGTACCGATCGGCGAACCGGACACCGGCGGGCGCGGCGACAGGCGTGACCCCGAGGAAGAGGCGCTGCTCGCCGACTCGGTCGGGCTGGCCCTGCTGGTCGTTCTCGACACGCCGGCGCCGGCCGAGCGGCTGGCCTTCGTACTGCACGACTTGTTCGCGGTGCCGTTCGACGAGATCGCCCCGATGATCGAGCGCACCCCGGCGGCGGCGCGTCAACTCGGCGGGTCCGACGCGCGGGCCGATCACACTCCGTGGCGCCCAGAACGTGGGCAAGGGCGCGTCCATGGCCGGGGAACGGGTCAGGTTCACGGGGCCCGCCCTGGTCAACGGCTCGCCGGGGCTGGTGATGGCGCCGGGCGGTCGGCTGTACCTGGTTCTCGCGTTCACGATCGCGGCCGGCAGGGTCACGGAGATCGACATCATCGCGGACGCGGAGCGTCTGGCGGGGGTGGAGGTGGCGGTGCTCGACGCGTGAGGCCGGGTGGCTGGGCGGCAGGAGACGGGTGACCGGGGTGACCCCTGGGTCATTACGGGCATATCGTTGTTAGTGGGGCAGGCCTCGCTCCGGCGGCATCGGGAGGTCATCATGGTCGAGGGACTGGTCATAGCGGTCGTAGCGATCGTCTGCGTATGCGGGATCTACGCGATGTCGGCGGCCCGGGTCGTCAAGCAGTACGAGCGAGGCGTGGTCTTCCGCCTGGGCCGACTGCGAGAGGGCATCCGGAAGCCCGGATTCACGCTGATCGTCCCGTTCGTGGACAGGCTGCACAAGATCAACATGCAGATCGTGACGATGCCCGTCCCCGCGCAGGACGGCATCACGCGAGACAACGTGACCGTGCGTGTGGACGCGGTCATCTACTTCAAGGTGGTCGACGCGGCGGACGCGCTGATCCGGGTCGAGGACTACCGGTTCGCGGTCTCGCAGATGGCGCAGACATCGCTGCGGTCGATCATCGGTAAGAGCGATCTGGACGATCTGCTCTCGAACCGCGAGAAGCTGAACCAGGGTCTGGAGCTGATGATCGACAGCCCGTCGGTGGGCTGGGGCGTGCAGATCGACCGGGTCGAGATCAAGGACGTGTCGTTGCCGGAGACCATGAAGCGGTCCATGGCGCGCCAGGCCGAGGCGGACCGTGAGCGCCGCGCCCGGGTGATCAACGCGGACGCGGAGCTCCAGGCGTCGAAGAAGCTCGCGGAGGCGGCCCAGCAGATGGCCGGACAGCCTGCCGCGCTTCAACTGCGGTTGCTGCAGACGGTGGTGGCGGTCGCGGCTGAGAAGAACTCCACGCTCGTGCTGCCCTTCCCGGTCGAACTGCTCCGCTTCCTGGAACGCGCGACACCGGCCGAGAAGGAACAGGCGGTGCGGGCGGTGTCGGACGCGGTGAAGAGGACGCCGATGCCCCAAGCGATGGAAGGCAAGAAGGAATTCAAGGACGAGAAGGAAGACCAAAAGGAGTTGGAGAGGAAGGAAGAGAGGACCCACGCCTCCGTCGGTCCGGGAGATATGGGCGGAGACCGCCGAGCCGGACGATGAGGAAGCCGTGTTCGGCGGCTCGCCCGGCCGAGATCCGCCCGTACTCCGCGTAACGGCCGCCGAGGCCGGGCGGATGCTTCCCGCCGCCTCCCGAACGGCCTTGATTCCGCTGATCCTTGGGGACCCGCGAGGTGACTAAGAGACCCTGATGGCCGGGTTCGGATCGCTGCGCAGCATCAGCGGCTGAGCGGCTGAGGGGCGTTGTTCAGAGACGGCGTGCGGCCCACACCGTTCGCTCGGTACGGACCGTCAGGTCGTCGCGGCGCAGGATGCTGTGGGGGCCGGCGGTGTCGAGCAACTGGTCGAGTGCGGTGAGGTCTTCCGCCGCCAACTCCTCGGCGACACCGCCGCGGAGACGGGTCAGGCTGCTGAGCGCGTAACGGCCGACGGCCTCGGTGTGGGGCGGGCCCAGGTCGACGGTGATGGTGCGTTCGCCCTCGACGGTGAAGCCGGCGGCGGTCAGCTTGGGACCCCAGTCGGCGCCGCGGTGGGGCAGGTGCTCGGTGTGGTGGCGGTCGATCGCGGCGTGGCAGCGTTCTTCGAGACCGGGGCGGTCCGCCGGGGCGTCCTCGGGCAGGAAGCGCGGGAAGCCGGCCAGTTCGACGACCGCGAACAGCCCGCCGGGCGCGAGCAGGTCGTGGACCTGGCGGAGGGCGCGGTCGGGGTCGGCCATGTGGTGCATGGAGGCCGACGCCCAGACCAGTTCGGGCGCGCCCAGCACGGGCCAGGCCCCGTCGAGGTCGGCCTCGACGGTCCGTACCCGATCGGCGAGACCGGCCGCCTCGGCCTTGTGCCGCAGTCGGTGCAGATGGCTGGTCGATGAGTCGACGGCGATGACGTGGGCGCCCGGGAAGCGCTTGAGCAGGGCGAGGGCGCCGGCGCCGGTCCCGCTGCCGAGATCCACGATGTGGCGGGGGCCCGCCTTGACGGGGAGCCAGTCGGTGATGGAGGCGATGTGTTCGGCGAGTACCTCGGCGTCCAGGTCGAGGATCTCCGACTGGTCGTCGGGGTTGTGGCCCGCTCCGTGGTCGTGGGCGTGGGCCGCGTGCGGGGAGGTGTCTGTCATGGCGCCCACGCTATGGGGATCATGAGCGTGCGGCCGGGTCGCTTTCCGGAAGAGCAAGATGCTGGTGCTCGGCCTGCTCGCCGCGCAAGAAGCGACGCGAGGAAGCGAAGAGGCGAGGGAGCTGGCCTACGGGCCTGGGCCCGAGGTCAGGGCGACAAGCTTTTCTCGTACCCGGTCCTGTCCCCGCCGCCGCCGTCGTCGCCGCGCTGATGCCCCCGGCGCGCGTCACGGTCGAAGATGCCGAGGATGTCGCACGGCCCGCCTTCGGCGCCGAGGGCGTGCGGCAGCATCGTGGGGAACTCGGCGGCCTGGTTGGTCTCCACCCGGAAGCGCCGGTTCCCCAGGAGCAGGACCGCCGTGCCGGAGAGCACGACGAGCCATTCGCGGCCCGGGTGGGCGCGCATCCGGGAAGGGCTGTCGGGCGGCGGGGCCGTCAGGCGCAGCCGTACGACACTCATGCCCGGGTCCGCCCGGACCGCCCAGCGCATCTGCTGGTGCGCGGCGTCGATCGTCGGGCTGGAGATGACGTCGTCCGCCGCCGTCTCGACGAGCTGGTCGAGCGTGGTGTCCAGGGCGCGGGCGAGGGTGACGAGCTGGTCCAGGGCGAGGCGGCGCTGACCGTTCTCGATCCGGCTGAGCGTGGAGGGGCTGAGCCGGGCGCGGCCGGCCAGCTCGTCCAGGGACCAGCCCTGCGCCATGCGCAGAGCGCGGATCCGTTTGCGTACCAGGCTGTCGAGATCGCCATCATCTTGCGTCATAGGCAACATGCTATGCCTCGTACGCAAAACCTGCTTACTGTCGGCCGTACCGGGCCCGCTCGGGCCCCGCTCACCGCGAGGAGAGGTACGCACATGCCGCTCAGGACTTCTGACGACGCGATCAACGCACTCGACCCCCGCTCCGACTCCGGCTCCGACTCCGGCCCCGACTCCCGCGAGACCGTCGACGCCGTGGTGATCGGCGGCGGAGCCGCAGGCCTGAACGGCGCGTTGATGCTCGCCCGCTCCCGCCGCTCCGTCGTCGTGATCGACAGCGGCGCGCCCCGCAACGCGCCCGCCGAGGGCGTGCACGGCCTGCTCGGTCTGGAGGGCGTCCCGCCGGCGGAGCTGCTGCGCCGGGGACGCGAGGAGGTACGCGGCTACGGCGGCAGCGTGCTGTCCGGCGAGGTGGTCTCCGCCGTCCCGGCCACCCCCTCCGCCGACGGCGATCCGCGCTTCACCGTCACGCTGGCCGACGGCGGCACCCTGCGGGCGCGCCGGCTGCTGGTCGCCACCGGTCTGCGCGACGTACTCCCCGATGTCCCCGGACTGGCCCGGCACTGGGGGCGCGGCGTCGTGCACTGCCCGTACTGCCACGGCTGGGAGGTACGCGACGAGCCCATCGGCGTCCTGGCCACCGGCCCGGCCTCCGTCCACCACGCCCTGCTCTTCCGGCAGTTGACCGATGACCTGGTCTACTTCACCCGCGGCACCGACCTGGACGAGGAGACCCGCGCGCGCTTCGCCGCCCGTGGCATCCGGGTCGTCGACGCCCCGGTGGCGGCGGTCGAGTCCACGGAGTCCGCCCGGTCCGCCCGGTCCGCCGGGTCCGCCGGGTCCACCGGGTCCAGGGACGACGGCGGGATCGCGGGCGTGCGGCTGACCGACGGGCATGTCGTGGCCCGCCGCGTTCTCGCTGTGGCGACGAGCATGCGGGTCCGCACCGAGGGCCTGGCCGGTCTCAACCTCCCGACGCAGGACCTGCCCGGCGGCATGGGCCACCACTTCGTCACCGGTACGGCCGGCACCACGCAGGTCCGGGGCGTATGGGTGGCCGGCAATGCCACCGACCCGACCGCCCAGGTCGGTGCGTCCGCCGCGGCGGGCGCGCTGGCCGGCGCGCACATCAACGCCGACCTGGCCACCGCCGATACCGACGCGGCGCTCGCCCTCGTGAACGCCTGAACGCGTGAACTCCTCAGCGCCTGAACGCCCGAGCGTGCCCGCCCTTGTGAACTCTCAGGTGCGTTCTTCGCGGGTGGCGCGCTTCGGCGCCGCCCGCACGTGCGCCCGTTCCCCCTGCTTTCCGATGAGGCTGAGGAACTCGACGGGCCCGGAGCCGGTCACTCCGAACCAGTGCGGGGTACGGGTGTCGAACTCCGCCGCCTCGCCGGGCCTGAGTACGAGATCGTGCTCGCCGAGGACCAGGCGGAGCGTGCCGTTGAGGACGTAGATCCAGTCATGGCCCTCGTGCGTACGCAGGACGGGCTCGACGTCGCCTCCCGGTGCCGGGGCGGGCAGCACGAACTTGTACGCCTGGATGCCGCCCGGCCTGCGGGTCAGCGGCAGCACGGTCGATCCGTCCTTGCAGGCGATGGGCCGCAGATTGATCCGGGGGTTGCCGGTACGGGGCGCGTCGACGAGCTCGTCGATCGTGACGCCGTAGACACGGGCGAGCGGCAGGAGCTGTTCGAGCGTGGGGCGCCGGAGCCCGGCCTCCAGCCTCGACAGGGTGCTGACCGAGATGCCGGTGGCCTCCCCGAGGTGGGTCAGCGTGATGTCCCGGCCGAGGCGCAACTGCTTCAGGCGGGGACCGACGGCATCGAGGGTGCGGTCAACTTCCGCGGCATCCGTTTCTGCGTCATCCATGCGCGCCAGTCTGCCGCCGTTTTGCCGATCGGCAAACAACTTTGCACATCTGGCGGGTGACTCTCCACGATCGTCCCCGCCCCTTCCTTCCACGTAGATCTGAAAGGCCCCGCCCCATGAGCACGAACCGGCCGAGTACGGACGAGCCGAGTACGGACCAGCCCGCGCAGGCGGTGAACGCCGTAACCGCCGCTCCCGACACGGAGATTCAGGACCCGCGCCGGCGCCGCGCGATCCTCATCACGGTCTGCATCGCCCTGATGGCCGTCATCGCCTCGGTGTCCGGCCTCAACGTCGCCCAGCCGGACATGGCTGTCGCGTTCGACGCCTCCCAGAGCTCGATCCTGTGGATCATCAACAGCTACACCCTCAGCCTGGCCGCCCTACTGCTGCCGCTCGGCGCGGTCGGCGACCGCTGGGGCCGTAGGCCCGTACTGCTCATCGGTCTGACCGTCTTCGGTGTCGCCGGTGCGGCGGCCGGACTCGCCACGACGACCGAGGTCATGATCGCCGCACGCGTCCTGAGCGGTGTGGGCGCGGCGATGATCATGCCCGTCACCCTCGCCGTCATCACCTCCACCTTCCCGGAGGGAGAACGCGGGCGGGCGATCGGTGTGTGGACCGGTGTCGCCGGCGGTGGCGGCATCCTGGGCATGTTCCTGTCGGCCGCCCTTGTGGACGTGGCGAGTTGGCGGTGGCTCTTCGTGCTCCCCGTGGCGCTCGTGCTCGTCGCCGGTGTCCTGACGGTGCGGTTCGTACCCGACTCGCGCGAGGCATCGAAGCACACCTTCGACACGGTCGGCGCGCTGACCTCGGTGCTCGCCGTGGTCGGGCTCATCTTCGTCCTCCAGGAAGGACCCGAACGGGGCTGGACCGCCCCTGTGACGCTCCTGAGCCTGCTGGTCGGCGTCCTCGCCGCCGCCGGCTTCGTGGCGTGGGAACTTCGCCGGCACGCACCGCTCCTCGATGTCCGCCTCTTCCGCGAACGGGGCCTGGCCAGTGGGTCCGTGGCGCTGCTCGCGGTCTTCGGCGTCCAGGCCGGGATCTTCGTGGTGCTCTTCCCCTTCCTCCAGGCCGTACTCGGCTGGTCCGGCCTGCGGTCCACGCTGGCGCTCATGCCGATGGCCGTACTGATGATGGCGACCTCCGGCCTCGCACCGCGCCTGGCCGAACGCGTCGGCAGCCGCTCGACCATGGCCCTCGGAATCCTGCTGGGCGGCGCGGGCCTTGCCCTCATGGCGACCCTCGTCTCCGTGGACGGCGGATACCTCTCCGTACTGCCCGGCATGCTCGCCATGGGAATCGGCATGGGCCTGACGATGACCCCGGCCACCGAGGCCATCACCGGCGCCCTGCCCCGGGAACGCCAGGGCGTCGCGTCCGCGCTCAACGACGTCACGCGGGAGTTCGGCACGGCACTCGGCGTCGCCCTCCTCGGAGCGCTCCTGTCGTCCGGCTACCGGGGCGCCATCGACAGTCAACTCGCCGCCGTACCCGAGGAAACGGCCGATACGGCGCGCGAGGGCATCGCCAACGCCCTGGAAGCCGCCGACAGTTCCGGCCCGCACGCGGAGGCGCTGATCCGGGCGGCCCGGGACTCGTTCGTCGACGGCTGGCAACAGGCGATGTGGGCGGGCGTCGTGGTCATGGCTCTCCTGCTCGTCTACATCCTCGCCCGAGGCCCTCAACGCCGGTCGCCGCGCTGAGAATCCCGCCCGCACCCCCCGGGCGACCCTCAGACTTCGGCGTATGCGCAGCTACCAATCCCTCTTCCGCACGCCGGAGTTCACACCCTTTCTGCTCTCCTTCGCCGCGCTCGCCGCCGCCCAGACGATCGCAGGTCTGGCTCTTGGCACTCTGGTCTTCCGTGCCACCGGGTCCCCGTTCCTGTCGGCGGTGAGCATGTTCGGGCCGCAGCTGGCGCAGTTGCTGGGGGCCACGTTCCTGCTCTCGGGCGCCGACCGGCTGCCCCCGCGCGCGATCCTGTCCGGCATCGCCCTCGCCTTCGCGGCGGGTACGGCGATCCTGGCGCTGCCCGGCCTGCCCCTCTGGGCGGTCTTCGCCGTCCTGCTCGGGCAGGGCCTGGTGGCGTCGCTGGGCGGGGGCGTGCGCGGGGGACTGCTGAACGAGATCCTCACCAAGGACGGCTATGTGCTCGGCCGTTCGGTGTACAACATGCTCTGGGGCCTGACACAGATGGCCGGTTTCGCGACGGGCGGCGTACTGCTTGCGCTCCTGTCCCCACGGACCTGTCTGCTCCTCGCGGCGGCGCTGTACCTGGCGTCGGCCCTGGTCACCCGCCTCGGTCTCACGGCCCGGCCACCACGCGCCTCCGGCCGCCCGTCCGTCACGGCGACGTGGCGCACCAACGCCCTCCTGTGGTCCTCCCGCCCCCGCCGCCTCACCTACCTCGGCCTGTGGGTCCCCAACGGTCTGGTGATCGGTGGCGATTCGCTCTACGTCTCCTACGCCCCCGAAGCCGCCGGCACCCTCTACGCGTGCGGCGCGCTGGGCATGTTCCTGGGCGACCTGACGGTGGGCCGCTTCGTACCACCCGCACTGCGCCCCCGTCTCACGACCCCGCTGCGCCTGCTGCTGGCGGTTCCCTACCTGTTCTTCGTCCTGCGCCCGGGAGTCGCGCTGTCGGCGGTGGCCGTCACGGCCGCCCCCATCGGCTTCGCGGCAAGCCTGACCCTCCAGGAACGCCTGCTGTCCCTCACCCCCACCCACCTCACGGGCCAGGCCCTCGGCCTGCACGCCACGGGCACGGCCGCCATGCAGGGCACCGCCGCACTCCTCGCCGGCACCCTGGCCCAACTGACGTCCCCGGCAACGGCGATAACCCTGATGGCAACGGGATCACTCACGGCGACCCTGACCCTCGCGACCCTCGCCAGACCCAAGGAAAGGACCGCCCCGGCGAAACCCGCGCCCACGGACTCCTAGCCCGCAGGCCTGCGGCCGTGTCGGGTGGAACACTTTTGCAAGCGGGTGCTTGCAAAAGTTAGCAAGTGTGGGCACCCTGGAGGCATGGCATCACTCAACGTCGGAAATCTCGGTGAGTACCTCCGCGAGCAGCGGCGCAACGCGCAGCTGTCGTTGCGGCAGCTCTCCGAGGCCGCCGGGGTGTCCAATCCGTATCTCAGCCAGATCGAACGCGGTCTGCGCAAGCCCAGCGCGGACATCCTGCAGCAGCTCGCCAAGGCGCTGCGGATCTCCGCCGAGACGCTGTACGTGCAGGCCGGGATGCTCGATGAGCGGGAGCGTGAGGAGCTGGAGACGCGTGCCGTCATCCTCGCCGACCCGTCCATAGACGAGCGGCAGAAGCAGGTGCTTCTGCAGATCTACGAGTCCTTCCGTAAGGAGAACGGGCTCGGCAGCGGGAACACGGAAGCGAAGGCGACCGCGGGACCGGCCGGTAAGGGCGCCGGTACCGGTGACGGGGACGCCGACGGGGATACGCCCGGTACCGCCGGCGGCGGTGCCGACACCCCACCCTCACACTGATCCGGAGGACCACAGTCATGGCAATCGCCGATGACCTGCGCAAGACGTTCAGCGACCCGACCCCCCTCTACTTCGCGGCCGGTACGGCGGATCTCGCCGTCGAGCAGGCCAAGAAGGTTCCCGGGCTGATCGAGCAGCTGCGCGCGGAGGCCCCGGGCCGTATCGACGCGGTGCGCAACGCCGACCCCAAGCGGGTCCAGGACAAGGTCGCCTCGCAGGCGAAGGAAGCGCAGACGACCGTTCAGTCCAAGGTCAACGAGGTGCTCGGGTCGCTCGACACCGACCTGAAGAAGCTCGGCGAGACCGCTCAGGACCTGGCGCTGCGGAGCGTCGGTGTGGCCGCGGAGTACGCGGTCAAGGCCCGTGAGACGTACGAGAAGGTCGCCGAGCGCGGCGAGCAGTCGGTACGGAGCTGGCGCGGCGACGCCGCGGACGGGGTGGCGGAGATCGCCGTCGCCGTCGAGCCCCGGTCCGGCGCGAAGCAGGCGACCCGGCCCGCCGCGGCCAAGCCGGCCGCCGCCAAGCCCGCTGCCGCCAAGCCCGCCGCGGCGAAGACCGCGCCCGCCAAGGCCTCGGTCAAGAACGAGACCAAGGCCAAGCCGGAGGCCAAGGCCGCCGGTGCGAAGCCCGCCGCGCGGAAGACCGGCGCCGGCAGCGGTACCACCGCCAACGCCGCCGTCCGCAAGCCCGCCGCGCCCGCGAAGAAGCCCACACCTCCCGCGAGCAAGTAGGCGAACACTCGCCAAGCGGAGAGCTACAGAGACGGACCGGGCACCACAGGGGTGTCCGGTCCGTTGTACGGGTACCTTGGCGGCACAGGATGGGGACAGAAAGGGGCGGTGGGTAACGTGTTGATGGCCGGCTTCGACGGGCTCGTGGCGATGTTGAGTATCCCGCTCAGCGTGTTCAGCGTCTTCGCGCTGGTCGACGCGTTCATCCGGCGTGAGGACGCGTTCCGCGCGGCCGACAAGCAGACAAAGCCGTTCTGGCTGATCATTCTCTCGATCGCCCTTGTGGTGAGCCTGATCTTCCCGATCCTCAGCTTCCTGCCGATCATCGGGCTGATCGCGGTCATCGTGTACTTCGTCGATGTGCGCCCCGCGATCAAGCAGGCCGGCGGCGGGGGCGGCAGCCGACGGGGCGGTTCCAGCAGCGACGGGCCGTACGGGCCGTACAACGGCGGTCGCTGAGCCGGGCAGGACCGGGCCACAACCGGACCGGGTCGGACAGCGCCGATACCCACCGGGCGGAGCGGGGCGGCCGTCCCGCTCAGACCGTGACCGGCGCCGCCTCCGGCACCTGCTCCGCCGCGCGCACGCGGTCCAGCAGCAGCACGGCCACGTCGTCCGTCAGCTCGCCGCCGTTCAGCTCGCGCACCTGAGCCACCGCGGCCTCCAGCAGTTCCTCGCCGCTCAGCCCCCGCGCCAGCTGGGCGGTGATCATCTCGACCATGCCCTCCTGGCCGAGCCGCTGCTTCGTATCCGCCCCGACGCGGCCCTCTATCAACCCGTCCGTATACATCATCAGGCTCCACGCCTCGCCCAGCTCGACCTCGCGGCGCTGCCAGCTCGCGCGCGGGAGCAGGCCGAGCGCGGGGCCGCCCTCGTCGTACGGCAGCAGCTCAGGCGCCCTGCCGTCGCGGACGACCAGCGGCGACGGATGGCCCGCCAGACAGAGCCCCGCCCGCCGTCCGTCCGGCGCGATGTCGATCGTGCACAGCGTCGCGAAGATCTCCTCGCTCTCCCGCTCGTGCTCCAGGACCTTCTGGAGCGTGGCGAGCAGTACGTCCCCGCTGAGCCCGGCGAAGGTCAGCGCCCGCCAGGCGATCCGGAGCTCCACGCCCAGCGCGGCCTCGTCCGGGCCGTGGCCGCAGACGTCGCCGATCATCACATGGACCGTGCCGTCAGGCGTACGGACCGTGTCGTAGAAGTCGCCGCCCAGCAGCGCTCGGGAGCGGCCCGGCCGATATCGGGAGGCGAAGCGCAGATTCGAGCCCTGGAGGAGCGGGGTGGGCAGCAGTCCGCGCTCCAGCCGGGCGTTCTCCTGGGCCCGCAGCCGGGACTCGGTGAGCTGGCGTTGAGCGACATCCGCGCGCTTGCGTTCGACGGCGTACCGGATCGCGCGGCTGAGCAGCCGGCTGTCGAGCTCGTCGCGGAAGAGATAGTCCTGCGCGCCCACGCGCACGGCCGCCGCGGCGCGCTCGCTGTCCCCCTCGGCCGCCAGCGCCAGAACGGCGTGGCGGGGCGCGAGCCGCAGCACATGCTTGAGCGGCGCGAGGCCGTCCAGGTCGTCGTCGCCCCGGCCCGGCAGGGCGAGGTCCACGAGGATGCACTGGATGTCGTCGGTGAGCAGCCGCTCGGCCTCGGTGAGGTTGCGCGCGGTACGGATACGGACCCGGGTGCCGGCCGCGTCGGGCAGTTCAGGCGCGTTGAAGGTGCCCGCGGGATCGTCCTCGATCACCAGGAGCGTGAGGTCGCCTCCCGCGCCGGAGGTCTCCGGGGCGGGCGCACTCTCGACTGTCGAGCCGGTGCGCTGTCGCGGCACCGGTACAGGTACGGCCATCGGTCTGTGAGTCCTTCCCTCCCCCCGAGGGCGCGGTGGAACGACGATCGACGCCCCACCGACCGGGACCCTAGCGCTAGCCGACCTCCGAAAGGAATGGCGTACGGAACGCCGTACGGAGAAGATCCCGCGCCATATGCCGCTTCCCACCACGCATCCGGCACGATCGGCCCATTCGGGGGGCCCGAAACGGCCATGACAAACATCACGTGGGAGGGGAGGCGGGAGGAGGTGAGAGGGACAAGGGGGGTGAGCAGGGGCGAAAGGGATGCGAGGGGTGTACAGGACCTCGCGGGCCCGCGCCCACCCGGAACAGGGCGCCCGCGAACCCCTCCTACTTGTCCGGCCTCACGACCCCGAGGATCAGCATCGAGCCCGCCCCCGTCAGCGTCACATGCCGCCCCGGCCGCGGCGCGTGGACGATCGAGCCGTCGCCCACGTACATCCCCACATGGCTCGCGTCCTCGTGGTAGATGATCAGGTCGCCCGGCCGCATGTCCGCGACCGGGACGCGGGGGAGCAGCCGCCACTGCTCCTGCGAGGTACGCGGAATGACCTTGCCGGCCGCCTTCCACGCCTCGGAGGTCAGCCCCGAGCAGTCGAACGACCCCGGGCCCTCGGCGCCCCACACGTACGGCTTGCCGATCTGCGCCGTCGCGTACGCGATCGCCGCCTTGCCCTGGGGGCTCGCCTTGCCGTTGATGTCCTTGAGCGTGCCCGAACCCAGCCAGGCCGCCTGCGCCTTGGCCGCTTCCTGCTGTTCCAGCATCAGCAGACGGTCGCGCTCCTCCTTCTCCAGCCCCGCCTCGATCTTCTTGGCGGCCTTGATCTGCCGGCTGATCTCCTTTTTCGCCTTCGCCTGCTTGAGCCGGTTCGCTTCGAGCTTGGTCCACTTGACGCCGGCCTTTTTTGTGTACGCCGTCAAGTCGTCCTGCGCCTTGGTCATTTGACCGAGGAGGTCCCTCGTCGCCTTCTGGCCGCGCTGGACCCGGCCGGCTCCGTCCAGGAAGAGCTGCGGGTCGTCGGTGAGCAACAGCTGGGCCTCGGGCGGCAGTCCGCCCGCGCGGTACTGGGCGCGGGCCGCGGCGCCCGCCTGGCGCTTGAGCCTGTCGATCCTGACCTGGCCGTCGACGATCCGGCTGGCCAGCCTGACCAGTTCGGCCGACTGGTTGTCGGCGCGCGCCTCGGCGAGGTTGTACGCGTCGGTGGCCGACGCGGCCTTGCTGTAGAGCCCGTCGATCTTCCTGCGCGTCGCTTCGAGCTTCGAGTCGTCCGCGCCCGTCACCTTGTCCTCCGCTCCCGGCGGCAGGGACCGGTCGAACGGCCGGGGCGCGACCGGCGGATCGCTCGGCGACGCGGGGAGCGCGGGGGAGTTGGGAAGCGCGGGGGATGCCGGAGCCGTCGGCGACGCCGGAGCCGCGTACGCCTGGTTCAGCAACGCCGGTGACGTGAGCACCGACAGAGCGCAGACGACGGTGATCGCGGCTGTGACACAGCGGCGTCGGTTCACGAGCTCCCCCTATCTGATTTACTGTCAGTAACTGTTCTCCGCCGACGTGATCGTGCCACGCCGACCCCCGGAACGACAGAGGGCACTTTCGGCCGACAGTCGAATCCAGGGCGTGCCCTACCCGTGAGGGACGAACAGCCCGCCCCTCACGTTCCCTTGAACGCATCCGTTTCGCCAGAGTTCGGCTTCAGCGCCGCCCATTCCACCGTTACTTCACCCTGCCGCCATCTGCTCCGCCCGCCACCCGCCGCCGGGCCGGCCAGCGGCCAGTCCGCCGACAGATCCTCCACGGCCCTGAGCCACCTCTGCCGCGCGCCCAGCGAGGCGTACGGGGCCGCCGCCGCCCACGCCCGGTCGAAGTCCCGCAGGAACGCGTGCACCGGTTCCCCCGGCACATTGCGGTGGATCAACGCCTTCGGCAGCCGCTCCGCCAGATCCGAAGGACGGTCGAGCGAACCGAGCCGGGTCGCGAAGGTGACCGTGCGCGGGCCCTCCTTACCGAGGGCGACCCACACATGGCGCCGCCCGATCTCGTCGCACGTCCCCTCCACCAGCAGCCCGCCCGGTGCGAGCCGCGCGCGGAGCCGGGTCCAGACCTCGGCGACCTCGCTCTCCTCGTACTGCCGCAGGACGTTCGCCGCCCGGATCAGCAGCGGGCCCCGGCCGGCGCCGGTCCCTTGCTGTTCGGCATCCGGCAGCGGGATCTCGAAGCCGCCGTGCACGAAGCTGAGCCCGTCCTCCTCGTAAGGAAGCGCCGCCGCGACCCGCGCGGGATCGATCTCGACGCCCACCACCTCGGTACGCGGCTCGGCCGCGCGCAGCCGCCGCAGCAACTCGACCGCGGTCCAGGGCGCGGCGCCGTATCCGAGGTCGACTGCTACGGGGTCGGCCGAGCGGCGCAGTACGGGTCCGTGTACGGCGGCGATCCAGCGGTCCATACGGCGCAGCCGGTTCGGGTTGGTCGTACCGCGCGTGACCGTGCCCACGGGACGGCGGGGCGAGGAGGGCTGGCGCGCGGACATGCGCGTGAGCCTAACGACCCGGCGACGCACCAGGACCCCACGAGGCACCCGGCCCCGCACGCGGGTGTCCGCTACCCCCGCCGATGGTTGAGCCGCCGAGCTAACGATTGGGCAAAGCCGGAAATGAACCGGGCCCGCTCCGGTGTTACGCGCCCATAGAGGGTCCCCCATGCCCTCTCCTAGTCATGCTCCGAGCGAGAGGCCGTCGACGTGAGCCAGTACGTGTCCAGGCTTGCCGGCACCCTGGTGTCACCACCCCGGCTCCGGATTCCCGGCCAGCCCCGCAAACCGCGGCGCGTCGCCATGCTCAGCGTCCACACCTCCCCGCTGCACCAGCCGGGGACGGGCGACGCGGGCGGCATGAACGTCTACATCGTCGAGCTGGCCAAGCGCCTCGCGGCCATCAACGTCGAGGTCGAGATCTTCACGCGCTCGACGCTCGGCGGGCTTCCCCCGAGCGTCGAGCTGGCGCCGGGCGTGCTCGTACGGCACGTGGACGCCGGTCCGTACGAAGGGCTGGCCAAGGAGGAGCTGCCCGCGCAGCTGTGCGCGTTCACGCACGGCGTGATGCAGGCATGGGCGGGCCAGCGCGCCGGCTACTACGACCTCGTCCACTCCCACTACTGGCTCTCAGGCCAGGTCGGCTGGCTCGCCGCCGAGCGCTGGCGTACGCCCCTCGTCCACGCCATGCACACCATGGCCAAGGTCAAGAACGCCGCGCTCGCCGAGGGGGACACCCCCGAGCCGACGGCCCGTGTCATCGGCGAGACGCAGATCGTGCGCGCCGCCGACCGGCTGATCGCGAACACCTCGGAGGAGGCCGACGAACTCGTCCGCTTCTACGAGGCCGCTCCCGGCAAGGTCGCGGTCGTCCACCCCGGCGTGAATCTGGATCTCTTCCGCCCCGCCGACGGCCGGGCGGCGGCGCGCGCCCGGCTCGGGCTGCCGCAGGACGCGTTCGTCCCGCTCTTCGCCGGCCGTATCCAGCCGCTCAAGGCGCCCGACGTCCTGCTGCGCGCCGTGGCCGTCCTGCTGGACCGCGATCCCACCCTCCGTAGGAGGCTGGTCGTTCCGGTCGTGGGCGGCCCGAGCGGCAGCGGTCTGGCGAGGCCGGAGGGGCTGCACAAGCTCGCGGCCAGGCTCGGTATCGCCGATGTCGTACGGTTCTGTCCGCCGGTCGGCCAGGAGACGCTCGCCGACTGGTTCCGCGCGGCGTCCGTGCTGGTCATGCCGTCGTACAGCGAGTCCTTCGGCCTGGTCGCCATCGAGGCGCAGGCGACGGGGACCCCGGTGGTCGCGGCCGCGGTGGGCGGGCTTCCCGTCGCGGTACGGGGCGGGAAGACCGGCTTTCTGATCCCCGGGCACGAGCCGGAGGCGTACGCCCAGGCGCTCGCCCGCTACATCGACCGGCCCGAGCTGGTGGAGCGGATGGGGGAGGCGGCCTCGCGGCACGCCCAGTCCTTCGGCTGGGACACGGCGGCGTCGGCGACTGCGGACGTCTACACGGCCGCGATGCATGATCACCACGGTCGCGTACGCTCGGATCATGGCTGACGAAGCGCGAGCGGACGCGAGCGGAAGCACCGACGCGAGCACTGATGCGATCGGAAGCAATGCGAGCGGAAGCACCGACGTAAGCACCAACGCGAGCGGCAGCAACGCGAGCGCGAGCACCGACGAGACCGCCCGAGCCACCCGCCTCGTCGAGCGCGGCCTGAAGTCCGCGGCCCTCGACTCCGGCCTGGCGTGGGAGAGTCCCGAGCCGGGCTCCTTCGTCGTCACGCTCCCCGGCACCCGCAAGCTCTCCACGACCTGCTCCCTGCGCGTCGGCCGGCACTCCCTCTCCGTCAACGCCTTCGTGATCCGTCACCCGGACGAGAATGAGCAGGGCGTCCACCGCTGGCTGCTGGAGCGCAACCTCAAGCTGTACGGGGTGGCGTACGCGGTCGACCGGCTCGGCGACATCTACCTCTCCGGCAGGCTGCCGCTCTCCGCCGTCACCGACGACGAGGTGGACCGGCTGCTCGGGTCCGTACTCGAAGAGGCCGACGGCTCCTTCAACACGCTGCTGGAGCTGGGGTTCGCGAGCGCGATCCGCAAGGAGTACGCGTGGCGGGTGTCCCGTGGTGAGTCCACGAGGAATCTCGACGCCTTCGCGCATCTGACGCGGGAGCCGAGCCCGCCCCGGCCGACCGGCTGAGTCTCCCCCGCCCCGGATCCGGCCATACCCGCATTCGGCCCTCCCGGGGTCGCCCGTCGGCCCGCGCCCGCCCAGGATCGTCCTGACGGCGACAGCGACGGCGACAGCGACAGCACACGGGCCGGACATACGGGACGGGCTGATGGACCACGACGCGGAGCACCATGACCACCGGGAGCGCCCCGCGGAGCACTCCGGGCGTGTGGAGCACCCCGGACGTCTGGACCGTCGGCATTTTCTGGGGGCCGCCGCGGCAGGGGCCGCCGGCATCGCCATGGGGGCGGCGGCCGGCTGTGACTCCTCGGCCCCCGGGGGCCAGGAGGCCGCGCCCGAGCGCACCGGTGCCGGTGCCGACTCGACGGACGCCGCTGCCGCCGCCGAGCGGGCGCTGCCCGGCAGTCCCGACTGGCGCATCCGGTCCGTGGGGCCGCCCGACGCGATCGAGGGGTACACCGACAAGGTGAGCGTGGAGCCGGACGACGAGTTCGGGCTGTGCGTCTCGACCACCGCACGCGGCTTCCGGGTCTCGGCCTACCGGGTCGGCTGGTACGGCGGCGCCCAGGCCCGGCTGGTCTGGCGCTCCGACCGGGTGGCGGGCCGCGTCCAGCGCGACCCGCGCCTGGACACCTTCACCGACACTGTGCGGGCGGACTGGGACCGTACCCTCGCCGTCCGCGCCGACGGCTGGCCCGAGGGCGCGTATCTGCTGCGGCTGGACGCCGAGAACGCACACCAGCGGTATGTTCCGCTGATCGTCCGCTCGGCGAGCGCCACCGGCCGGACGGTACTGATGCACGCGCCCGCGACCTGGCAGGCGTACAACCTGTGGGGCGGCTACTCCCTCTACGAGGGCAAGGACGGCGCGTACGGAACCCGTTCGCTGGCCGTCAGCTTCGACCGGCCGTACGACAAGAACGGGGCCGAGAAGTTCCTGGTCTACGAACGCGCGGTCGTGGTCCTCGCCGAACGCCTCGGCATCCCGCTGGCGTACACGACCGGCGTGGACGTCCATCTCGCCCCGTCGTCGCTGCGCGGCGCCTCGTCGGTGGTCTCGCTCGGACACGACGAGTACTGGACCCCCGAGCAGCGGAAGCATGTCACCCGGGCCCGCGACACCGGCACCAACGTGGTCTTTCTCGGTGCCAACACCTGCTACCGCCGGATCCGGCTGGAACGGGAGAACGGCAAGGGGCCCATCCGTACGGTCGTCTGCTTCAAGTCCGACTTCCAGAACGATCCGCATCTCGTCGAGCACCGCACCATGGTGACCACCGACTTCCGGGCGCCCCCGGCCGCCGACCCGGAGTCCTCCCTGACCGGCGTCCTGTACGAGGGTTTCCCCACGGACGCCCCCTACGTCGTCCACGGCGCGGACCACTGGATCTTCGAGGGGACCGGAGTGAAGCGCGGCGACTCCTTCGACCACCTGGTCGGCGTGGAGTACGACCGGGTGACCCCGGGGCAGCCCACGCCGTCGCCGCTGGAGATCGTCGCCCACTCCCCGCTGGTGTGCAAAGGCAACGACAGCCACGCGGACTCCGTGTACTACACCGTTCCCAGCGGCGCGGGCGTCTTCGCCTCCGGGACGATGCGCTGGGTCGAAGGCCTCATGGCGGGGACCCGGGAGAACGGCAGCGACCACGGGATGGACGCGCGGACCGGCGCCTTCGTCACGCGCACGACGGAGAACGTGTTCCGCGCCTTCGCGGCGGGCCCGGCCGGGCGGAGCAAGCCGGCGCCGAAGGACAACGTACGGAGCGTGTACGGGCACGAGGCGACGGAGAACGGGTCCCCGACGCCGGTGACTTGAGCTGTCTCACAGCGGTTCGGGCGCCTCGCTCGGCACGACGCGCTCCGCGACGGGTGCCTCGTGCTCCGCCACAGGGTTCGCAGCCGGATTCTCCGTCAGTGGTCCCTCGCAGTCCCCCGACCCCGACCCCAACCTCCTCATCAGCAGCCAGTACCCGCCCGCCGCCACCGTCCCCAGCACCGCACACGCGGCCCACAGCCAGTCGGCGCCGTACTGGTCGATCAGGAAGCCGGACATCAGTGGTGCGATCAGCCCGGCCACCGACCACGACATCGTGTACATGCCCTGGTAGCGGCCCCGCCCGTGGACCGGTGACAGCCGGACCACGAGGCTGGTCTGCGTCGGGGCGTTGATGATCTCCGCCATGGTCCACACGGACACCGCCAGCGCGTAGACCGCCAGCGACCCCGCGAAGGCCGTCAGCCCGAAGCCGTACCCCGCGAGCGCCGAGGAGAGGATCAACAGCCCACGGGTGTCCCGGTGTTCGATGAACCGGGTGACCGGGATCTGGAGCGCCACGATCAGCACACCGTTGAACGCGATGATCATCCCGAAGTCGGAGCTGCTGAACCCGTCCGTGCCCATCGCGACCGGCAGCCCCACGAACCCCTGCTGGAAGATCAGCGCCACGATGAACGACAGCACCACCACGCTCATGAAGCGGCCGTCCCGCAGGACCGTCCGCATCCCGGTCTCCGGCCCGCTCTTCCCGTCCGCCTCGGCGAGTTCGGGCCGGGACTCGGGCAGCTTGAGGAAGATCACCACGGCGCAGGCCAGCGTCATCGCCGCCTCCCCGAGGAATCCGGCGAGATAGCTGAACTCGGCGATGAAGCCCGCCGCGACCGACGAGATCGCGAACCCCATGTTGATCGCCCAGTAGTTGAGCGAGAAGGCGCGTACCCGGTCCTCGGGCTTCACGATGTCCGCCATCATCGCCTGGACGGCGGGGCGCGAGGCGTTGGAGGTCATGCCGACGAGGAACGCGACGGCGGCGATGGCCGCGGGATCGTGCATGAAGCCGAGCAGCGCCACCGAAGCGGCCGTCGACAACTGCGCGATCAGCAGCGTGGGCCGTCGCCCGAGCCGGTCGGTGAGCACGCCGGCGCCGACGGAGGAGATGACTCCGCCGAGTCCATGGAGCGAGGCGACGAGACCGGCGTACGACGCCGAGTAGCCGCGCTCCAGGGTGAGATACAGCGCCATGAAGGTGGCCACGAAGGCGCCGAGCCGGTTGACCAGCGTGCTCGTCCACAGCCACCAGAACTCCCGGGGCAGCCCCGAGACGCTCTTTCTGATGCTCTCGCCCGTGGCGCGTCTCAGTCCGGCTATGGACATGCGTCGTTCCCCCCGAGGGACGGCGGGCCGGTCCGTGCGGACCGGCGCTGGCGGAGTAAGTGGCCGAGTGGTCAACCGCAACTTACGTATGGGCGTCGCGGAGCCGCCAGTCAATTGACGGCAGGCGTCAATCGGGCCCGTTCGATTAGGCTCGGCCCCATGGCCGACGCACCGTACAAGTTGATCCTCCTCCGCCACGGCGAGAGCGAATGGAACGCGAAGAACCTGTTCACCGGCTGGGTGGACGTGAACCTCACGGAAAAGGGCGAGAAGGAGGCCGTACGCGGCGGTGAGCTGCTGAAGGACGCCGGTCTGCTGCCCGACGTCCTGCACACCTCGCTGCAGAGGCGCGCGATCCGCACCGCCACGCTGGCGCTGGAGTCCGCCGACCGCTCCTGGATCCCCGTCCGCCGCTCCTGGCGCCTGAACGAGCGGCACTACGGCGCGCTCCAGGGCAAGGACAAGGCGCAGACGCTCGCGGAGTTCGGCGAGGAGCAGTTCATGCTCTGGCGCCGCTCGTACGACACCCCGCCGCCGGAGCTGGAGGACGGCACCGAGTTCTCGCAGAGCGACGACCCCCGCTACGCGACGATCCCGCCGGAGCTGCGCCCGCGCACCGAGTGCCTGAAGGACGTCGTGGTCCGCATGCTGCCGTACTGGTACGACGGCATCGTCCCGGACCTGCTGACGGGCCGTACGGTCCTGGTCGCCGCCCACGGCAACAGCCTGCGCGCGCTGGTGAAGCACCTGGACGGCATCTCGGACGCGGACATCGCCGGCCTCAACATCCCCACGGGCATCCCGCTCTCCTACGACCTGGACGCGGACTTCCACCCCCTGAAGCCGGGCGGCACCTACCTGGACCCGGACGCGGCGGCGGCGGCGATCGAGGCCGTGAAGAACCAGGGCAAGAAGAAGTAGCCCTCAAGGAAGGGCACTTGGGGTCATGTATTGCAGGGCCCGGTCCGGGTGGAGGTTCCACCACCGGACCGGGCCCTAGGGGGTGTCTTCAAAGTCCCGCCTGGCCCGCGACGCCTGGCACGCGCGCTCGCGGCGTTGTCGGAGTCGCTCAAGTACGTCCAGTACGAG
>NZ_JBHXRX010000042.1:0-75270 GCF_042714995.1 Streptomyces sp. NPDC058665 | reverse complement strand
GTCCAGTACGAGAGCGATCCTCCGCCTTGCGATCGCACGCACCAGCCGCCGCGGGCCCCGCCTTGCAGGCGGACGGCGCTACTTTGAAGACACCCCCTAGTCCGTCAGCCGCAGCTGCCCCCGCAGGCGCACGGTCCGCCCGACTGGCAGCCGCAGCCGCAGCCCGAGCCGCAGCCGCAGGCGCCGAGGATCGGCAGCCGCGCCCGTTCGAGAGGCGCTTCCTGCTGGGTTTCGGTCATCGGGGACTCGGCCATGGTTTCCTCCTCGAAGGCGTGCATGGGAGTACGGGGTGGCGTCCATGCCCATTGCAACCCCACCGTGGCGGGCGCATCAACGGCGCATGCGCGCAGGCGCCGGCCAGTACCACCGCGATACGCCCCCTGCGCCCCCAGGGCCGCAAACCCCCGGGCCGACAGAACGGGCCCGGCCCTCAGGCTCCCTCGACCGGTGCCTCCGCCTGCTGGATCTCGTCCGCGTGCTCACCCGTCACCAGGTACACCACGCGCTTGGCCACCGACACCGCGTGGTCCGCGAACCGCTCGTAGTAGCGGCCCAGCAGCGTCACGTCCACGGCCGTCTCGATGCCGTGCTTCCACCGGTCGTCCATCAGGTGCTGGAACAGCGTGCGGTGCAGCAGGTCCATCTCGTCGTCGTCCTGCTCCAGCTGGAGCGCCAGGTCGACGTCCTTCGTGATGATGACCTCGGCCGCCTTCGCCATCAGCCGCTGCGCGAGCTGCCCCATCTCCAGGATGGTCGCGTGCAGGTCGTGCGGCACGGCGTGGACCGGGAAGCGGAGCCGCGCCAGCTTGGCGACGTGCTGCGCCAGGTCGCCCGAGCGCTCCAGGTCCGCGCTCATCCGCAGCGACGTGACCACGATCCGCAGATCGGTGGCGACCGGCTGCTGCCGCGCCAGCAGTGCGATGGCCCTGGCCTCCAGGTCGTGCTGGAGGTCGTCGACCTTCTGGTCGGCGGCGATCACGCTCTCGGCGAGCTTCAGATCCGCGTCCAGCATGGACGTGGTGGCGCGCCCAATCGCCGACCCGACCAGCCGGGCCATCTCGACCAGGTCCTCGCCGATCGAGTCAAGTTCCTCGTGGTACGCGTCCCGCATGGGTGTCCCTCTCTGGATTCTCGTGCTGGTGGTCCGGGGTGTCCGAGTACGTGTGTCGACCCCCGGACGGCTCCGTCCTCGTCACACGGACCGCCAGGGGCAGGGAGTTTCGAGCCCCCTACAGTGCCACGCTCGGCCCGCCAGGAGTCCGGCTGCTCCCTCCCAAGTGAACCGGCACTTTCCCCACAGTGAACTCTGGGCGACGAGTGTTCCAGGAGACACCGGTACGGCTGGGAGAGTGTCGTCCACCCCGCATAACCTGGCTGCATGGACGTGAACGCGGCAGTCGCCGCATTGGCAGCGATCGCCGGGGCGTGTACCGGCGTGATCGCCATGCTGGCGTTCCGCTGGAGCGAGCGCGACCAGGCCAGGCCCACCCGTAGCTCACTGCATACGGAGGCAGGTCTTCCGCCCGGTGTCGACACCGTCCTCTCTGTTCTCCGCTCCTCCGCCGTCGTCCTCGACGAGAGCGACTCGGTGGTCAAGGCCAGCTCGGCCGCGTATGCGCTGGGCCTGGTCAGGGGCGGCAAACTGGCCGTCGACCCGATGCTGCACATGGCGCGCGACACCCGCCGTGACGGTGAGATACGTCAGGTGGAGCTGGATCTGCCCAGGCGCGGCACCGGCCGCGGCGAGGCCCTGGCCGTCTCGGCCCGGGTGGCACCGCTCGGCTCCCGTCTCGTCCTGCTCCTGGTCGAGGACCTCACGGAGGCGCGCAGGATCGAAGCGGTCCGGCGTGACTTCGTGGCGAATGTCAGCCATGAGCTCAAGACCCCCACCGGGGCGCTCTCCCTGCTCTCCGAAGCTGTCATGGATGCTTCGGACGACCCCGAGGCGGTCACCCGCTTCGCCGGCCGTATGCAGATCGAGGCGACCCGGCTCACCAATCTCGTACAGGAACTCATCGACCTCTCGCGGGTGCAGAACGACGACCCGCTGGAGGACGCCGAACCGGTACGCGTGGACGAACTGGTCGCCGAGGCCATCGACAGGTCCCGGCATGCCGCGTCCACGAAGCAGATCACCATGGCTGCCGGCGGCGCCGCCGATCTGCGAGTCTGGGGTAACCGCGGCCAGCTGGCCGCCGCCCTCGGCAACCTCGTCGAGAACGCCGTCAACTACTCCCCGGCCCGCACACGTGTGGGCGTCTCGGCCCGGCATGTGTCCGCGCCCGGCGGGGATCTGATCGAGATAGCCGTCACCGACCAGGGGATCGGCATCTCCGAGAAAGACCGGGAGCGGGTCTTCGAGCGGTTCTACCGCGTCGATCCCGCCCGCTCCCGAGCCACCGGTGGTACGGGCCTCGGCCTGGCCATCGTCAAACACGTGGCCGCCTCGCACGGCGGGGAGGTCACGATGTGGAGTTCCGAAGGTCAGGGCTCCACCTTCACCCTGAGGCTCCCCGAGGCGGGCGCCGGACGGGACCGCACACCCACCGGCCCGGACGATGTCGCCCAGCGCCGCTTTCACGACGTCAACGATCTTGACCAATCGACTGAGATCCCTGCCCCGGAGGTCCTTCCGTGACCCGAGTGCTCGTCGTCGAGGATGAGGAATCCTTCAGCGACGCCCTTTCCTACATGCTCCGCAAGGAAGGCTTCGAGGTCGCGATCGCGACCACCGGGCCCGCGGGGCTCGACGAGTTCGAACGCAACGGCGCCGATCTCGTCCTCCTCGACCTGATGCTGCCCGGTCTGCCCGGCACCGAGGTGTGCCGGCAGCTGCGCGGCAAGTCCAATGTCCCGGTGATCATGGTGACCGCCAAGGACAGCGAGATCGACAAGGTCGTCGGCCTGGAAATAGGAGCCGACGACTATGTGACCAAGCCCTTTTCCTCGCGGGAGCTGGTGGCGCGCATCCGTGCCGTCCTGCGCCGCAGGGGCGAACCGGAGGAGGTCGCGCCGGCCGCCCTGGAGGCGGGGCCGGTCCGGATGGACGTGGACCGTCACGTCGTGACGGTCTCCGGCGGCAAGGTCGACCTGCCGCTGAAGGAGTTCGACCTCCTGGAGATGCTGCTGCGCAACGCGGGCCGTGTGCTGACCCGTATGCAGCTCATCGACCGGGTGTGGGGCGCGGACTACGTGGGGGACACCAAGACCCTCGACGTCCACGTCAAGCGGCTGCGCGCCAAGATCGAGCCCGATCCGGGCGCGCCCCGGTATCTGGTGACGGTGCGCGGTCTCGGCTACAAGTTCGAGCCGTAAACCGCCCCGACCCCGAGCAGGGCCCCGCTTTCACCCGCGTCCTTCGCGGGAGTGAGCGCGGGTCCAGATGTCGCGTGCGCGTGGGGCGGTATCGCGTACTGCTTTGTGTGTACGAGGGCGCCGCACCGGAATGCTCCGGTGCGGCGCCCTTACGCGTACGACTGCCGACCCGTGATCGCCGGTCGGCGTCAGCTCTCGGTGTTCGCCGACGCTGACGCGGCGTCCGTCGGCGTCTCTTCTTCCTGCTCGGTGCCCTCGTCAGCGCCTTCGACGGTGCCCTCATCGGCGCTGCCGCCGGGCGCCCCGGTCTCCTCGTCCGCGGGCGCACCGGACGCGCCGTCGGTGGACGCACCCTCCGTGGACGCACCCTCGGTGGCGGTGCCGCCGGGCGTCTCGGAGGAGGATCCGCCGGGCTGTTCCGACTCCCCGGCCGCCGGCGAAGGCGCCGTGCTCGGCCCGAAGTCGGTGAAGGGACCGGTCGCCGGTACGACGAAGGCATCGAGCGCCACGTCGCCGGTGTCGCTGAACTGGAAGACGACCCGCTGGGCGTCGCCGTTGCGCGCCTGCTCGTCGCCGCTCTCGATCACGGCCGAGGCGTTGCCCTCGCCGCCGATCAGGACCGAGCCGCCGCCGGGCACGGTGAGCGGGCCCTTGCCCTTCGCCGGGGTGATCTTCACCGTGGCGCCGCTGTCCGGCAGCGTGATCGCGTCGAGCGTCTGCTGGGTGCGGCCGTTGTTGAAGACCTTCGCCGTGACGATGGCCGGGCCGTCGCCGGTGGCTTCCGGCTGGGTGACGACCGTGGCGTTCTGGACGGTGATGTCGCCGATCGAGGTCGCGGCGTTGTCAGGTCGGACGCCGAGCGTCTGCGCCTCGATGCCGGCACCGCACGCGGCGAGCGAGGCGATCGAAAACGCGATGGCAGACGCGGCGAGGGTGCCGCGTCGAAGGCTGCGGCTCACGGCGGCGGCAACTCCTTGGACGTACGGACAAGGCTAATGACGGATCAACGATGGTTCAGCGGGCCCAGGTTACCGAGCCCCCCTCACGCCCTCGCACCCGACCCGCCCTCAACGGCGCCCGGCACACGGCGGTCCCGCCGCCCATCCTTCTCGGCGGAGCACGGAGCGGAGTACGGAAGTGAGTGTCGGGGACATGTTTAGTACGCCGTTCACATAAGTCCGGTGATCAATTCCCCGACCCGACACACATTCCTTACGAATTGCGCCCGACGGCTTCGGAATCCCATGCCATACGCGGCGCGATACGCCACTTCATACCCGGCCCGATACGCCGCGGGCGAGGGCTCGGGTGATCGAATTCGGATTGGGTTCGCACTTCTGTCCGTACGTGTGACCGACATCCGAACGGAGTATGGGAAGTTCCACCCTTGGAACCAGACAAATATGGACGTTTACCCCCTCAGGGTGGGGGTTCCGGCGGTGGAACGTGCGTGTTTCCGACCGGCTTCGCAGCCGCTCCCACCTGCGAATACCCGCTTCCGGAAGCCGCTCGCAGCACGTTCCTATTGCTGTTGTCAAGCCCCGAGAACCGTCCTGACCTGCGAAAACGCCATTCAGAAGAAGCCGTTCCCGTGTTACCCTGGATAGCCACGGAAGGGGTACCTGTCACATGACGTTCAAGGTTGGCGACACCGTGGTCTATCCCCATCACGGGGCCGCGCTGATCGAGGCTATCGAAACTCGCCAGATCAAAGGCGTGGACAAGACCTACTTGGTGCTCAAGGTCGCCCAGGGCGACCTGACGGTTCGTGTCCCCGCGGACAATGCGGAGTTCGTCGGAGTACGCGATGTGGTCGGTCAGGATGGGCTGGACCGGGTCTTCGAGGTGCTGAGGGCGCCGTACGCAGAAGAGCCGACGAACTGGTCCCGGCGCTACAAGGCAAATCTTGAGAAGCTCGCCTCCGGCGATGTCATCAAGGTCGCCGAAGTGGTCCGTGACCTCTGGCGTCGGGAACGAGAGCGTGGACTCTCCGCAGGTGAGAAGCGCATGCTCGCCAAGGCGCGCCAGATTCTGGTGAGCGAGCTCGCTCTCGCGGAGAACACGAACGAGGACAAGGCCGAGGCCCTGCTCGACGAGGTTCTCGCGTCCTGACCGGGGCCTGACCCGGACGTCCCGGCTGTTCCACACGGTCGATGTGCGCGACAGCGCGCACCTGCCCCGATCAGCAGCCGGGCGTGAACAGGACTGTGCACGACAAGGTCGCACGACAACGTCCATGCACGAATGCCGCGGTGCCCGCTGACCAGCAGTGATTTCCCATGTTGCGTCGCCGGGCACTGCGGCATGTCCGCGGGAATCACACGGGTGGAATCTCTTCAGGAGCCTGTCGGGGGCCGATCCAGCGGCTTCGACCGGGCCCTAGGATCTACTCTCGGCTGTGACACCCCGTCACACCAACCGAATTTCCCGCAGTCCCCGTGTCCGCACTCTCATCCGGCACACACGCCTGTACCGGTTCCTGGTGTGCCGGGCCCGGGGCAGCTGGCGCAGCTGGTCTCAACCAGTGTCACGGAAGGGTCCGGTCAAGGTGCCGCGCCCGGCACGTTTGAGGCCATACCCATGTCGGCCGAGGAAACAAACCTGCCGGAGTGCAACCGATGTCAGACGAATCGAGCCGACACCGCACCGCCGCCGTGATCCCCGCGGCGGGCCGTGGCATACGGCTCGGCCCCGGCGCCCCCAAGGCGCTGCGCTCCCTCGGGGGCACCCCGATGCTGGTCCACGCGGTCCGGGCCATGGCGGCGTCCCGCGCGGTCTCCCTCGTGGTCCTGGTGGCCCCGCCGGAGGACACCGCGGCGGTGCGGCTGCTCCTCGACGAGCACTCGCTGCCCACCCGTACGGATTACCTCGTCGTGCCCGGGGGCGGGACCCGTCAGGAGTCCGTACGGCTCGGCGTGGAGGCCCTGCCGGACGACATCACGACCGTTCTCGTCCACGACGCCGCCCGGCCGCTCGTGCCGGTCGACACCGTGGACGCGGTGGTCGACGCCGTACGGGCCGGCGCGCCCGCCGTCGTGCCGGCCCTGCCGCTCGCGGACACCGTCAAAGAGGTGGAGCCCGGCGAGCGGGACCAGCCCGAGCCCGTCGTGGCCACGCCTGAGCGTGCCCGGCTGCGCGCCGTACAGACCCCGCAGGGCTTCGACCGCGAGACGCTCGTACGCGCGCATCTGACCGTGCCCCTGGCCGGCCAGGGTGCGACGGACGACGCGGGGCTCGTCGAGCGGCTCGGTGAGCCGGTCGTGGTCGTGCCCGGTCACGAGGAGGCATTCAAGGTGACCCGGCCGCTGGACCTGCTGCTCGCCGAGGCCGTACTCGCCCGCAGGAGGGCCAACGATGGATTCTGAGTCCGCCTCCCGGCCGGGGGCCGCGCAGCCTGCCGGTCTGCAGCCTGCCGGGCTGCCGCTGATCGGCATCGGTACGGATGTGCACGCCTTCGAGGCCGGGCGTGAGCTGTGGTGCGCCGGTCTGCTGTGGGACGGACCCGGGAACGACGGCTACGGCCTCGCCGGGCACTCCGACGGCGACGTCGCCGCCCACGCCGCCTGCGACGCGCTGTTCTCCGCGGCGGGCGCCGGCGACCTCGGCGCCCACTTCGGGACCTCGCGGCCCGAGTGGTCCGGCGCCTCCGGCGTCACCCTCCTCAAGGAGGCGGCCAGGATCGTCCGCGCGGAAGGCTTCGTCATCGGCAACGTCGCCGTCCAGGTCATCGGCGTACGGCCGAAGATCGGCAAGCGGCGCGCGGAGGCGATGAAGGCGCTGTCGGAGGCCGTCGGCGCGCCCGTCTCCGTGTCCGGCACCACCACCGACGGGCTCGGGCTGACCGGGCGCGGCGAGGGCCTGGCGGCGATCGCCACGGCGCTGCTGGTCCGCGCGGGCTGACGCGCCGGGCGACCCGGGCCGCGCGCCGACCGGGCGACACGGCGACCCCGGGCCGAGTGCCGACCGGACAGTAGGGCGCGAAATACCGTGGGACCGGGCCCGGTTGACGAGACATCGCCGGGTCCGCGTCCCCGTACCGCAGTGGCCCCCTCCGTAGGAAGGCATCACCATGGCACCCGCCCTTCTCTCCGACGAGCTCAAGAAGCTTCTCGACGGCCCCGTCTTCGTCGCCATCGCCACCATCCAGCCCGACGGCAGCCCCCAGGTCTCGCCGGTATGGGTGAAGCGTGACGGCGACGACATCCTCGTCTCGACCGCCGTCGGCCGCCGCAAGGCGGAGAACCTGCGCCGCGACCCGAGGGTGACCGTCATGTTCCAGCCCTTCGACGCCCCGTACGCGTACGCGGAGATCCGCGGCTCGGCCACCCTCACCACGGAGGGCGGACAGGAGCTCATCGACGAGCTGTCGGTGAAGTACACCGGCAAGCCCTACGCCGAGTTCAACCCCGAGGGGGCGCGGGAGGGACAGCGGGTCGTCATCCGGATCACGCCCCGCAAGGTCGTCGGCCGCATCTGACGCCACCGAGCCAGGGCCTGTCCCCGGCGCCACGCCGTTGTCCGATGACGGACAGCACCCGGGCCGGCGCCCGCCGGCGCTCCGACCACCTCTGACGAGGGCCGTGCGGCGCGCGCAACGTCACGCTTCGGTGTCCCGTGGCCCCAAGGGGCCCGGGGCACTGCCTCCGGAGCACTACCCTTGTTCCGTGACCATTCGGCTGTACGACACCGGCGCCCGGCAGATCCGTGACTTCTCCCCGCTCGTCGCGGGCTGTGTCTCGATCTACCTCTGTGGCGCCACCGTGCAGGCCGCCCCGCACATCGGGCACATCAGGTCGGGGCTCAACTTCGACATCCTGCGGCGCTGGTTCGCCTACCGCGGCTACGACGTGACCTTCGTACGGAACGTCACGGACATCGATGACAAGATCATCGCCAAGTCGGCCGCCCAGGACCGCCCCTGGTGGGCGATCGGATACGAGAACGAGCGCGCCTTCAACAGCGGTTACGACGTCCTCGGCTGCCTGCCGCCCACCTACGAGCCGCGCGCCACCGGCCACATCCCCGAGATGATCGAGATGATGCGCGGCCTCATCGAGCGCGGTCACGCGTACGCGAGCGAGGGCAACGTCTACTTCGACGTGCGGTCCTTCCCCGAGTACCTCCAGCTCTCCAACCAGGACATCGACGATCTGCGCCAGCCGTCCGCCGAGGGCGAGACCGGCAAGCGCGACCAGCGCGACTTCGCCATGTGGAAGGCCGCCAAGCCCGGTGAGCCCTTCTGGGAGACCCCGTGGGGCCCCGGCAGGCCCGGCTGGCACCTGGAGTGCTCCGCCATGGCGCACAAATACCTCGGCAGCGCCTTCGACATCCACGGCGGCGGCCTCGACCTGGTCTTCCCGCACCACGAGAACGAGATCGCGCAGGCCAAGGCGTACGGCGACGACTTCGCCCGGTACTGGGTGCACAACGCCTGGGTCACCATGAGCGGCGAGAAGATGTCCAAGTCGCTCGGCAACTCGGTGCTGGTGAGCGAGATGGTCAAGCACTGGCGGCCCATCGTCCTGCGCTACTACCTGGGCACCCCGCACTACCGGTCGATGATCGAGTACAGCGAAGAGGCCCTGCGCGAGGCCGAGTCCGCCTTCGCGCGGATCGAGGGCTTCGTCCAGCGCGCCACCGAGCTGGCCGGCCACACCGTCGCGCCGGCCCACGAGGTGCCGCCCGCCTTCGCCGAGGCGATGGACGACGACCTGGGTGTCCCGGGGGCCCTCGCGATCATCCACACCACGGTCCGCCAGGGGAACTCGGCGCTCGGCGCCGACGACAAGGAAGGCGCGGTCGCCCGGCTCGCCGAGGTCCGCGCGATGCTCGGTGTTCTCGGTCTGGACCCGCTGGACGCACACTGGACGGGAGCGGGCGCGGGCGAGGACGGCCTCGACGGGCAGGTCAACACCCTGAACGGCGTCGTCGACCACCTCGTACGGCTGGTGCTCGACCAGCGCGAGGCCGCGCGCGGCCGCAAGGACTGGGCCACCGCCGACGCCATCCGCGACCAGCTCCAGCAGTCGGGCCTGGCCATCGAGGACAGCCCGACGGGCCCGCGGTGGACACTGGGCCCGCGCTGAGCGGGACCGACGCCGCGACCTCCTGAAGAGGCGGAGCCGCGGCAGGCCGAAGGGCCCTGACCGGGGCCCCGATTGTGCTGTCCGGCCGCCGGACGGCACACTCGCGTGAACGAAGTGAAGCTCTCGTTCTCATTTCGGACTTCTCACGAACCGACGAAAGCAACGAAACAGGTAGGTCATGGCCGGGAACAGCCAACGCAGGAACCGCCGCACGTCCAACAAGAAGGGCGCGCAGGTCGGCAGCGGTGGCAAGCGACGCCGCGGCCTGGAGGGCAAGGGCCCCACGCCGCCCGCGTCCGCCCGCAAGGGGCATGTGCAGAACCGGGTCGCCAACTCCAAGGCCAAGCTGACCGCCCGCCGCCAGGTCGCCCGCCGCGGCGGCAAGGGCACCAGCGAGATGGTCGTCGGCCGCAACTCGGTCTTCGAGGCGCTGCGCGACGGCGTACCCGCGACGATGCTCTACGTACAGCAGTACATCGAGAACGACGAGCGCGTGCGTGAGGCCCTTCAGCTCGCAGCCGACCGCGGTGGCATCCACCTGATGGAAGCCCCTCGGCCCGAGCTCGACCGTATGACGAACGGCCTCAACCACCAGGGCCTGGTGCTCCAGGTCCCGCCGTACGAGTACGCGCACCCCGACGACCTGGCCGCAGCCGCCTTCGACGACGGCGATGACCCGCTGATCGTCGCGCTCGACGGCATCACCGACCCGCGCAACCTCGGCGCCGTCGTCCGTTCCGTCACCGCCTTCGGCGGTCACGGCGTCGTCGTGCCCGAGCGGCGCGCCGCCGGGATGACGGCCGGCGCGTGGAAGACCTCGGCCGGCACCGCCGCCCGTACGCCGGTCGCCCGCGCCACCAACTTGACCCGGGCGCTGGAGAGTTACCGGAAGGCGGGCCTGACGATCGTGGGACTCGCCGCCGACGGCGACACCGAGGTCGGCGACCTCCCGGCGCTCGGCGGACCGGTCGTGATCGTGGTCGGCAGCGAGGGCAAGGGGCTGTCCCGGCTGGTCGGCGAGACCTGCGACTTCTTGGTGCGGATCCCGATGCCGGGCGGCGCCGAGTCGCTGAACGCCGGTGTCGCGACCGGAGTGGTGCTGTACGAGGCGGCGCGCCGCCGCTCCTGAGCGGGGCCTGCGGTCGGGCCGGGCGTGCGGGTTGGGGGCCGGGCGTGCGCCCCGCGCGGGGCGGTCGTACGGGCGGGTGGTCGGGCGGCCCGGTGTGGGCCGGATGGCCCGGCCTTCGTACGAATGTCCCCATCTCGCCACTCTTGACGGGTCTCGGACATTTATCGGCCGTCAAAGCAGTGTCCTAAACACAAGTCACTCGGTTAGATGAGTGTGGACACCAGAAAGCCCCGGCCCGGGTTCGACGAACAGCCCCCGCTGAGCATGGTCAAGGTGGACTGCGATCCCGCGCAGGTCATCGTGAACCACGCCAGCTTTCGGGTGAAACTCTCAACGAGCCGGCGCCCCAGCCCCGCAGGCGCCACACCGGACACCGCGCGGATCCCCGCGATGAGTGGCGGAGGCGCGGCACGCCGCCGGGCTCCCGTCGTCTGGAGCGGCAGGTCGGAACCGGGCGACCTCGGAGCCACCGGGCTCCTCCAGGCCGTACGGAACTCCTCGGCGTCGGCGACCGGCGCGAACCTCACCGAGACGCCGGGCCGCTCCCACGACCAGGGGGCCGTCGGCTCCACCCAGGTCATCCCGCGGATCGACCTGGGCGACGACACCATGCCCAACCCCCGCGTGCCCCGCCACGGCGGCGGCCCCGACACGCCCCTGCTGCCTCCCATGCGGCGGGCCGTGGGAGCGTACGACACCCCGCAGCACGACACCTTCGGCGACACGGTCGACCTGTACGGCGCGGGCGGCGCACGCCACCGGGGCGAGCACGACGACCGTGACGACCGCGAGTACGAGCGCGACTTCGGCCGCGAGGGGCGCGACGCCCGTGACGGCCGCGGCGCGCGTGACGGCTTCGACGGCCGCGACTACGACGACCCGCGCGGACAGCGCCACGACATCTCCGGCGCGCAGGCCGCCGACGCCGCCGTACGGCACGCCTACTACCCAGGCCGGCGCATGAACCTCGGAGTGGTGCTCCTGCCGCTCCGGGTCTTCCTCGGCCTCATCTCCATCTACGCCGGCATGGGCAAGCTCTGCGACCCCGTCTACTTCGACGGCGGCGAGCGCGGCTCCATGGTCACCTGGCTCACCTCGCTCCAGCCGTGGGCCCTCGCCGAACCGCTGCGCGACTTCGCCCTCTCGCACCCCGTCGGCGCCGGACTCAGCGTCGCGTTCCTCCAGGTCGTCGCCGGTGTCCTCACCGTCCTCGGCCTCTGGCAGCGGCTCGCGGCCTCCTTCGGGGCGCTGCTCTCGGCCGCGCTGATCCTCACCGTCAGCTGGCGCACCGTCCCCGCGTACGACGCGCCCGACATCATCTACCTGGCCGCCTGGTCCCCGCTGATCATCGCGGGCGCCCCGGTCTACTCGATGGACGGACGCCTCGCCGGCGAGGCCTGGCGCAAGCTCGGCCCGCGCACCCACCTCAGGGACCTGCGGCGCCGTGTCCTGCGGCGCGGCGCGCTCGTCGCGACCGTCGTGATCGGCCTGACGCTGCTCGTCGGCTCGATCCTCGGCGGAGCCGTACGGTCCACGGAGATGGTGACCGTGCCGGGACCGAACAACCCGGTCAACCAGCTGCCCGGATCGCCCCTGCCGCAGAAGTCCGGCAAGAGCAGCGCGTCCGGCTCGCCCACCGGCGAGGCCCGGCCGAACGGCGGCAGCGCGTCCCCGACGGCCGGCCAGACCAGCGGCCCCGCGGCCGAGCGGTCGGCGCCCGGCGATGAGCCGACGGCCGGCAGTCCGGGCAGGACCGGCACGGGCGGGCAGCCCAGCCAGTCCCAGGGCACCGGCCAGGCGCCCCCGCAGACCTCGCAGCAGGCGCCCCCGCCGTCCAGCAGCCAGGGTCCAGCCGCGAGCAGCGGCTCGACGGGCGGGGCGGGCTCGGGCGGTGGCTCGACGGGCGGTGGCGATGGCGGTGGCACCACGGGCGGCGGCGACGGCTCGTCCACCGGCGGTGGCGGCGCCAGGAACCCGATCGGCGGCCTGCTGGGCTGACGCGGCGGCGCCGCACGCGTACGAGGGCGGCCACCCGGCAGGATCGGGTGGCCGCCCTCGTACGTGCGCTGTGTGCCCGTCTGCGGGCCTGGGAGGTCCGGTACGGCCAACAAGGCGCGCGGGCCCCTGGAAAGGCCGCCCAGGCCCTTGGAGAAGCTCTCAGCCGGCGTCAACGCGTCGCGGCGGCCAGTTCCTTGGCGGCCTCGGTGAGGTCCTTGGCGGTGTCGATGGCACGCCAGTACGCGCCCTGCGGCAGCGGAAAGCCCGCCAGCCGCCGCTCACGTGCCAGCCGGGGAAACGTCGTCCGCTCGTGGTCGCCGCGGTCGGGCAGCAGACTCGCGAACGCCGAAGAGAACACGTACACACCGGCGTTGATCAGATACGGCGACGGCGGCGACTCGATGAAGTCCAGCACATGGCCGAACTCGTCGGTCTCCACGGCCCCCCAGGGGATTCGCGGCCGGGCGAGGGCCAGCGTCGCGATGGCATCGCGCTCGGCGTGGAACGCGGCCATCTCGCGCAGCGAGAAACGTGTCCAGATGTCGCCGTTGGTGGCGTACCAGGGAAGACCGGGATTGGGCAGCCGGGCGGCGGCGTACTTGAGGCCACCGCCGCGCCCCAGAGGTTCGCTCTCCACCACGGTCGTGACACGCAGCGGGAGTTCCGACGAGTCCAGCCACTTCTGGAGGACATCGGCGAGATGGCCGCACGAGATGACGGCGTCCGTGACGCCCTCGGCGGCCAGCCAGGCGAGTTGATGGCCGATGATCGGGGTCCCCGTCCCGGGGATCTCGACCATCGGCTTGGGACGGTCGTCGGTGTACGGGCGCAGTCGCGACCCCTGGCCGCCCGCGAGGACCACGGCCTGCGTCGGATACGTATGCATGCCGTGAACGATAGGCGGGCCGGTCGGGGAGGCGGCGCTCAGTGCCCCGCGGTCTGCTGGGAGACCCCGTAGGCGAACGAGGTGTCGCAGACGGGGCGGGAGAACGACTGCGCGCGCGTGGGGCCGTAGTGCGCGACGGCGGCCCTGCCGAGCGCGCGGGCCAGCGACATGCAGTGCTTGGCGAGCGAGGGGCGCTCCTCGATCTGGCGCTGGAGGTGGGTCAGGGCGATGCCCGGGTCCTTCTCCTGAAGCTCCACGAGCAGCTTGTCGCGGAGAACGTCCTGCGGAGCACGGGACTTGGCGCGTACGGAGGCCTTGTCCGATGAGGCGGTGAGGATCTGCGCCTCGGAGTTCTTCGCCGCCCACGGGACGGTCGCGACCGCCAGGGTTCCGGAGAGTACGAGGACGACGGGCAGTACGAGGGCGAGAGTTCGGCCGATTCGGCGGGCTGTGTGGGTCACGAAGGCGAGCGTAGCGGTCAGTGATGATTTGGCGACATTTAGTCACCCGCGCGAGGGATGGTTCGACAGGGCTTTTCGAATTGGGTGTTGACGCACGCGATTCGAAATGTCCCGTGTGCCGGGGTATTTGGGTGTCCGGACGCCGAAAGACCAACGGCCCCGCACCGAAGTGCGGGGCCGTTAGTACGTTCTTACGGTCGGGTCACCGTCAGTCGCTGAGGCGCTCGCCCGTGGACGACGCGAACACGTGCGTCTCGCCCGGACGCGGCACGACGTGCAGCTTGGCGCCCTTCTCGGGAACGGCACGGCCGTTGACGCGGACCACCAGGTCCTTGTGCTCGCCGCCGACCTGCGCGTCGCCGTAGACGTAACCGTCGGCGCCCAGCTCCTCGACGACGTTGACGGTGACGGCCAGACCGGCCGGCGCGTCGTCGGTGTCCTTGGACAGCGACTTCGCGGCGTCGCCGCCGCCCTGCTCCACGATGTCGAAGTGCTCCGGGCGGACACCGACGGTGACGGTGCTGTCACCGCGGTCGGCCGCGGCGGAGAGCGCCTCGCGCGAGACGGGGACGACGCTGTTGCCGAACTTCACGCCGCCGTCGGTGATCGGGACCTCGACCAGGTTCATGGCCGGGGAGCCGATGAAGCCGGCGACGAAGAGGTTGGCGGGACGGTCGTACATGTTGCGCGGCGAGTCCACCTGCTGGAGCAGACCGTCCTTGAGGACGGCGACCCGGTCGCCCATGGTCATGGCCTCGACCTGGTCGTGCGTGACGTACACCGTCGTGATGCCCAGGCGGCGCTGGAGCGAGGCGATCTGCGTACGGGTCGACACACGGAGCTTGGCGTCGAGGTTCGACAGCGGCTCGTCCATGAGGAACACCTGCGGCTCACGCACGATCGCGCGCCCCATCGCCACACGCTGGCGCTGACCACCGGAGAGCGCCTTGGGCTTGCGGTCCAGGTAGTCCGTGAGGTCGAGGATCTTCGCGGCCTCCTCGACCTTCTTACGGATGTCGGCCTTGTTGACGCCGGCGATCTTCAGCGCGAAGCCCATGTTGTCCGCGACGGACATGTGCGGGTAGAGCGCGTAGTTCTGGAACACCATCGCGATGTCCCGGTCCTTGGGCGGCAGGTGCGTGACGTCGCGGTCCCCGATGCGGATGGATCCGCCGTTGACGTCCTCAAGACCCGCGAGCATCCGCAGGGAGGTCGACTTGCCGCAACCGGAGGGCCCGACGAGTACGAGGAACTCGCCGTCCGCGACATCGAGCTGGAGCTGGTCGACAGCGGGCTTGGTGGAACCCGGGTACACACGGGTCGCCTTGTCGAACGAGACAGTGGCCATGGTGATGTGGTCCCTTCACCGGCAGGAACGTGCCGGACGATCCGAGTAAAGGAATGGCTCCCCCGCCGTAGGACGGAGGATGGGTCTAGTCCACCTGGATGAACTTGAGGTGACGGTACCCCCCGTTTCAAGATCTGTCAGTAGCTGGGCCCTACGAAATTCCCGCCTGACCTGTGATCCCCGCCGGTTATAGTTTCCCCACAGGCCTCCTTAGCTCAGCTGGCCAGAGCAACGCACTTGTAATGCGTAGGTCGTCGGTTCGAATCCGACAGGGGGCTCCGACGAACCCCAGGTCATGTTGGTCGTGACCTGGGGTTTTCTGGTGTCCGGGGTGTGACGCAACCGGCGGTTGCGGTGCCGGGGAAGGGCTTGCGTGAGCGATGCGTGAGCGGAGGGTCGTCGGGACCTACTTCCCGGGCTTCTTCCGCTCCTACCGAGCCCCGCCGGGTCGCCGCATTTCCCGGCGGGCGTGCACAAGTGATCTCCTCCCACAGGCCTCGAACCTACGCCGGGCACCCGACCGGGTGCCCGGCGTTCGCGTACCGCTCACTCGGGCTGGTCTTCAATCCGGCTCGGCCGTGTCCGCGCCGGGCGGCGACCGGCCCGTCCGGAAACGCAGACGGCCTGAACCCTGAACCGGATCTCGGCGGAGGGCGCTGCGGTCGCCCTGGTGGGCGAGGCGTCACCGCCCCGGTTTCGTCCGACGCCGCTTCACCCCCCGCTAGTGACCGGCTGTTCGGCGCGGGACGCCGGGCGGGACGCGGCTCAGACGACCAGGACCCGGCGCCCCCGGGTGTGGCCTGCGCGGCTGTCAGCGTGCGCCGCCGCTGCCTCGGTGAGCGAGTACGACTTCTCGACCGGGATGTGGAGCCTCCCCCGGGAGATGAGGTCGAGGGCCTCGGCGAGCGCGTCCGGCACGCTCCCGGCCACGCCGGAGAACCGGACGCCCAGCTGCGGCGCACCGAGGTCGGCGATGGAGACGACCTTGCGGGGGTCCCCGGTCAGCTCGACGAGTTCGCGGATCACGCCCGAGCCGGCCAGGTCGAGGGCCGCGTCGACCCGGCCCAGGTGCCGCACCCGTTCGACCCAGCCCTCGTTGTAGGTCGTGGCGAGGGCGCCCAGGCCGCGCAGGTAGTCCTGGTTCGCGGCCCCGGCCGTGCCGATCACCGTGATGCCGCGCGCGCGGGCGATCTGCAGCACCGCCGACCCGACGCCGCCGGACGCGCCACTGACCAGCAGTGTCTGCCCGGTCCGCACGCCGACCTCGCGGATGATGCGCAGCGCGGTCTCCACCACCGACGGGTACCCGGCCGCTTCCTCGAAGGCCAGTCCCTCGGGCATCCGGGCCCAGGCCGACAGCACGGCGAATTCGGCGTAGGTGTCGGTGCCTTCGCCGAACACGCGGTCGCCGACCTCGGCCCCCTCGACGCCCTCGCCGACCTCATCCACCACCCCGGCGGCGTCCAGCCCGACCCCGGCGGGCAGCTCGACCGGATGGGCTCCCAGGACCTGGCCCTCCCGGATCCTCCAGTCGGCGGGGTTGACACCCGCCGCCCGTACGGCGATGCGTATCCGACCGGGGCCCGCATGGGGCTCCTCGGCTTCCACCAGTTGCAGGACCTCGGGACCGCCGAACTCGGCGAAGCTGATTTTCCTCATGAGGCCGAAGATAATCCTAACAGATAGGGTTTCACAACGGTTATGGATTCATACCTGGTAGTGTCACGCCATGATCGAGCCGCCCGGACGCCGCGAACGCAAGAAGGCCGCGACCCGTCAAAAGATCGCCGACACCGCGCTGCGCCTCTTCCTGGAGCGCGGGTACGAGGTCGTGGGCATCCGTGACGTGGCGGCCGAGGCCGACGTGGCCGTCACCACCGTCTTCGCCCACTTCGCCTCGAAAGAGGCCCTGGTGTTCGAACGCGACCAGGACTTCGAGCAGCGCCTCACGCGAGCGGTAACCGACCGGCCGCCGCACGAGCCGCTCATCCCGGCCCTGCACCGCGAGGTCCAGGCTCTGGTGCGGCACTGCACGGCGGAGGGCAGTGCCCCCGTCCGACGCATGATCGAGGGATCACCCGCCCTGCGGGAATATGAGGAGTCGATGAGCCTGCGTCACGCGCAAACGCTGGCGGCGGCGCTTGCCGCCGATCCCCACCTGTCCCGGAGTGCGACTGCCTGCCGGGCGACCGCGCGGTTCGCCATCGACGCTTACGCGCTGGCCTGCCGGGCGGACGATCCCGGGGCCACGGTGGACGAGGTCTTCCGAATGATCAAGGCGGCCTGGGAAGCCACCGCGCCCTGAGTCGGGGACGCCGGCGCGCTGCGGTCGGCGCCGGGGCACGACCCGTGCGGGGTTGCCCTGGGCGGCCCGTACCGGACCTGTGCGCCCGATCACGTGACTACCGCCGGCCTGGGTCGTCGGCTCGGGCATCGGGTGGACAGCATCCAGTTCGAGCTCGTGCTGGAGAAGATCCTCGTCCTACGCCCCGAGCCGACCGACCCCGAAAGACGCCCGGCAGCCTGGCCGCCGACAAGGCCAACAGCAACGGACCGTGCCACGACCACCCGCGCAGGCACGCCATCCGGCACACGATCCCGGAGAAGACCGACAGTCGGGCCGCCCGCCTGCGGGAGGGCTCCCCCGCGGCGGGCGGCCCGCGGCAGCCCTCGTCATCCGGCTCCACACATGATCGGCCGGACGGCTCCTAGTCCGTTCCACATCCGTGCTTCCACCGGGGCCCCCTCCGTCTGACGAACCGATCACTGCACCCTGCCACCGGGGCTGAGGCTGTGTCAGCGGGATGATCAACCAGCTCTCCACTGCATATTCCGGGAGAGGAGAGCCCCGCGTTTCAGGTGGTGACCACTCGCGGAGTGTCGGTGCTGCCCGTCCCACTTGAGGATGGCCACGCGCAGCATGGTGCCGTTGCGGGCCACAACGCTGCACAGGTACGCCTCGGCTCCCCGGAGCGGGCCGGAGCGGGGGTGGCGCGGGGATGACCGACTCGGTCAGCCAGCTCGGGGCCGCCCCGTAGCCAGCCCGACTGTACGTCCGAGGGATCTGGATCAGGCGCGCGCAAGTGGACGACGGCGCCTTCCACCTCGTGCCCAGCAAGGCTCTCTGCCGTTCAGTGGGTGAACGGCAGGAGCGTTCACCCACTGAACGGCGCCTTGTTCACCGAGTGGCAGGGCACCCTTGCGGGTCCTGCGCCGACCTTCCACTCATCGTCATTGGAGTGGCTGAGCGTGGACCAGCAAGGAGAGAAATGGCAGCCCTTGGCGCAGAGGGCGCCTCCCATGACGGGCAGGGCGACTTCGACCTGTTCCCCCGAGGTACGGCACTGTTCGTCCCTCCGGGGAACGGGGTTCGTGTTCCGAAACGGAACGCGCTCGGTGTTCCGAGACGGAACACGCTTCGTGTTCCGAAGCGGAACGGGACAGCCGCAGAGCCTCGACGGTGGCAGATCATCCGGGACCAGTTGGAGCCGCGGTCACGAGCAACCACCTCTCTGACCTGGCATCTTCGGGAAGGTTGTCTACGTTGGCATGCTCTGCCGACGTTGCCCAGTCCTTCGTGGGTCTTTCCTGTCTGCCTGCGGCGAACTGGCAGCGCGGTCAGCAGGGGGGCCGCCCCTTGTGGCGAGGCGGACGCCCGGGGCGGTGGCCGAGGACGGAGGTGTTGACGGGGCTCTGAGATGTCCGCGTCGCGGCCTGCGCAGCGCGCGTTCACGGCAGGAAGACCGTGACCGGGGGAGGCTGCTGGCCCAGGGATCCGGCCTATGGCTTCGGGTCAGGTCCGCTTGCGGCTCGCGATCTCGTCGGAGAGCTGCTGCACGTGGGCGGGGTCCGCGTCCCGGGCAAGGGCGACGTAGTGGTCCATGACGGCCGGCCGGTAGCGCACGGGCAACGTCTGTCCTGGGGCGAGTCGGGTGAGCTCGGTGATCGTGAGGCCTTCGTCCGCGATACCGCGGAACGAGATGCCGCCGGCGGTCTCCACGTCGAGCATCAGGACCACGCGTGGATTGCTGTTGACCTCCCGCCAGTCGACGAGAACGCCGAGCGCGAGCGCCCCCGTACGCAGTTCCGCATTGCGCTTCCGTGCATCACTGCTCAGGAACGGGTTCGGGGCGACGCCCGGGAAGTCGGGCCCGACGCCGAGCGATTCCCGACTCAGGTCGGGCCTGAGCTGCGCCATCAGATCGTCGAGAGACGCCCTGCGCTTCTTCTTCCGACCGAACATCTGACCCCTCCCTCACACCGGTGCCGGAATCTCGGCCTGGCGCTTCGCCCTCACCGCGATTGTACGGCGCGGCCATTCCCGACCACCGTCGCATCGCCCCGTCCCTATGAGGTCGCCGTCTGCGGTCGCGGACGGGCTCGGTCGAGAGCAACTGAAAGCACGACACGGGACCTGAGCTCCAGCCAGAACGCTCAACCTATGCCAGACACGCCTTAGCTCAATTGCTCGAACATGTACTGGAGTTGTCGGGCTGTTGGACGCTGGCCCGGGTCCTTGGTCAGGCCCGCCATGATGGTGTTCTCGAAGGCCGGGAAGTGCCAGGGTCTGGTGGTGGTGAGGTCGCGGCAGTGGCCTTGGGCGAGTTCGGCGCGGAGCGCGGGCGTACTGAGCTGGGTGTTCCTTTCGCTGATCGGGTAGATGCCGGTCCAGCAGGCGTAGATGGTGGCGCAGAGGGACCAGACCTCTGAGGCGGTGGTCAGTTCCAGGTGTTCGGACGGCTTGGTGGCCAGTCGGCGGGCTGCCAGTTCGGGGGAGTTGAAGAAGTCGTACGCGCCGCGGTAGGTGACGGGCGGGGGCCGGCGGGAGCCGGTGGCTGGGCCATGGCGAAGTCGAGCAGGTGTGCGCCGGTGTCGTGCGGGAGGAAGTGGACTTCCTGCATGTCGCCGTGGCGCCATCCGTTGTCGTGGAGGTCGGCGACGGCGGCGGCCATTGCCGCCGCGTAGCGGGCGGCGGTCCGGTCGCTCGGTGTGTGCCGCAGCTTCGCGAACGCGGTGTCGGCTTCTTCGCCGGGCAGCCACCGCAGGGCGAGCCAACTGCCTTCGTCGTCGGGCAGTTCACCGTGCTGGTGGTAGAAGCCAGTGATCACGCCGTCTCGCTCCAGGGCCTGGAGGAGCTGGGCCTCGACGAGCGCGAGGCGTTCGGAGTCGACGTGGCCCTGGGGGTCGCTGCACGCCGTGGTGATCTTCAGCGCGTGCTGGTCCCCGTTTCCGTGGCGTACGCGCCACAGGGCCGTGCCTCGACGGTCGGCCACCAAGCTGACACGCGCGTCCGGGGCGCGGGTGCCGAAGGCGTCGGTGAGGATCTGCTCGGGGATGGTCATGCGGTGTCTCCGGCGGGCGATGGGGCGGCATTGCCAAGGCGCTGGAAAGCCAGGTCGATCCAGGGGTCGGTGATCTGCCAGACGAGCCGGTAGCCGAGCACGACCGCGCCCAGGGACGCGGCGCCGTGCACGTTACCCGCAGAGCGGAGCTGTGCAAGAGCCTGCCGCAGCCCTTGCTCGCGGAAGGCGGACACCACTCGTTCGGTGTCCGGCGCCGGGACTGCGAGGGGATGCGCGGTCATGCCGCGACCCCTTCCGTCACCGGCATTGAGAGGGTCGAAGGCGCCGGCCGGTGCGGGGCGATGACCTGCCCGTTCGGCAGCAGTTCACCGGTGTCCTCGAACAGCACGACGCCGTTGCACAGCAGACTCCACCCCCTGCTCCGCGCGGACGGACAACGTGTGCGCGACCACGCGGTCGGAGTCGACGGCCGCCGGGCACGGCGGCTGATGCATACACATAAGGGTCCTTACGCGGCTACGTGGCCAGCAATGAGGGTGCGGTGGACGCGAGGCAGGGGTCACTGAGGGGCAGGACGGAGACGACTCTGGCGGTCCAGGTTCAGCAGCCCGCCTCGGTGGGCAGCGTGAACGCGTACGGCCGGCCGCGGCGCAGCTCCTGCACGGCCGCCTCCATGGCCCGGTGATCACCGAGCCATGCTCAGGCCGTGCCGAAGCTCTCCCGGCCCAGGCCGGGCAGTGCCGTTCGGACCGATTCCCGCATCCAGTCGACGGCCAGGCCCGGATACGGAGCGGTGGTACCGGCGGGCGATACGCACGCGCACCGGGCCCTGGTAGCCCCGGTGGCACCAGTACGCGCGGGGCAGCAACTGAGTCATGGGTGCACCCCGCCCATGACGGCCGGCCCCGCACCGACGTGCCGGTCGTCGTCGCTCACCAGCTCCAGCACGTCCAGGACGGCCAGCGCCAGAAGCCGCAACTGCCCGCGCGCCGACCTCAGAACAACGGGGGCCGGATCGCCGAGCTGCTGCACGCGCCGCACCACGCTGGCCAACTCATGAGCAGACTCAGCGGCGTTGCGCTGCACAGCGATGTCCACCAACTGGCCGATGATCTTCCGCAGCCGGGGCGTGAGCTCCTCGATTTCATCCATTGACAGCCCTGTTCCGGGATCTAGAACCGAGTTCAGTACGTCGTCGAGTTCGTCGTCCTCGATGAACACCATGCTCGGTGCCCAGCCTTCGAGGCGGGTGACCAGGTCGTCATCAGCCCTGGAGGGCTCGCAACGACACGCCGGAGCGGGCGATGCCGATGCGGTGCCGCTGTCGTCATCAGCCTTGGAGGGCTCGCGACGATCGTCCCAGCGGCGCGCCTCCGCGGGGACGCATGTGTGCGCGATGCGTGAGCGGACGGCGTGATACGCGGTGGACCACGCATCACAACGATCACAGCCGTATGTCTCTGATCAGGCGAAACGAGTTGCGGTGGTATCCCCTGACACCACTCGGGATGATCTTGCAGGCCCTTGTAATGCGTAGATCGTCGGTTCGAATCCGACAGGGGGCTCAACGGGAACCCCAGGCCACCTTGGTCGTGGCCTGGGGTTTTTTGAGGGCCGGAGGCCGTCGGCCTTCGGGGTGGTGGGTAGCGTCGTGGTCGTGAACCTCCACCTCTTCGACGATGTGCCTGATGGCTTGACCCTGCGAGCCCGATCGTTCGTCCGCGCGCACGGCGTCAAGGCCGATGTCCGGCCCGTGAAGGAGCACAGGCAGTGGTGGCTTGAGCGGGGCGTTCCTGCGGCGGTGATCGACCGGATGGTGGCCTACCAGGAGAGGTGGGGCGGTCTGGTGCTGCCGCCCGCGCCGCGCTACGACGGAGGGCCCAAGTACTTCGATCCGGACTCGCCCGAGTCGGATTCCGCGGGGTCGTGGTTCGAGGCCGGGCCGCAGCGGGCCTCGGTTCCCTACTCGTTCATGATCGGTCCGCGTGGTGAGTTCGGGATCCATGGGGATGGGTGGGTGCCTCTCCACGCGACCGTCGAGGGCTGGGTGGAGTCGCTCGCGCTGGCCTACCACGCTTCCATGTGGGCGAAGCAGGTCACCAAACTCGTCGGCGATGACGTCGACGGGGTCGCGCTGGACGGCTACGAGCCGGTGCGCGAGACGACGGGTCTTGCTGACACCTGGTGGAGAGGCCCTGACTCCCTGGTGGCGTTCTACAACGGGGAGGCGGAATCCCTCGGCTTCCCTAGAGGCCGAGTCGCGTTGGTCTACTCGGGGCTTGACGAGTGGGGGCTGCGAGGAGGCGTCGAGGCGGGCGGTGAGTGAGCACGCTGTCCGGCCGTTGACTCTGGCCTGGGTGGGCGAACACCTGGAGGTCGGTGAGCGGGTCGTCGGGGTCGAGGCGCTGCGGGGTGGGATCACCGCCGAGATGCGGCGGTTGACCATCGGCGCGCGGGGCGGGCGTACCCGTGAGCTGGTGCTGCGGACCTTCGTCGGCGTGGAGGATGCCGAGGACTCTCTGGAGAGGGAAGCCGGTGCTCTGGGGTTGCTCGTGGGGAGCGGGGTGACGGCTCCTGGGCTGGTCGCGGTGGACGCGGGCGGGGCGCATTGTGAGTATCCGTCGCTCCTCATGACACATCTCGCGGGGCGGACGGTCCTCGATGACGAGGGGTTGGAGACGCACGTTCCTCTGCTGGCCCGTCAGCTCGTGGCGATCCACGCGTTGCGGCCCGCCGAACGGCCCCCGGAGTACGTGACGTTGACGACCGCAGACACCGTCGTGACTCCGAAGGGCGCGGACGCGGCGGCATGGGCCGCGGCGATCGACGTGATCCGCAGGCCGGCGCCCTCCTACGAAGGGCGGTTCCTGCACAGGGACTTCCACCCCGGCAACGTGCTGTTCGACGTGCCGCCCGCAGGGCGGGCAGGTGTCCGGATCAGCGGAGTCGTCGATTGGGCTGGGGCCTCCTGGGGTCCGGCGGATCTCGATGTGGCGCACTGCTCCACCAACCTCGCCCTGCTGCACGGCCCTGCGTGGGGGCCGCGGTTCGCCGAGGCGTACGAGGAGGCCGGCGGGGTCCTGGCGGCGGGCGCGAGTGAGCGGTTGTACTGGCAGGTGCGGGACGCGCTGGCGTTCTCAGAAGACGTGCGGTTGGTGGCACGGGCATGGCGGGAGACGGGGAGGGCCGAGCTGACGACGCGGGCGGTGGAGGAGCGGCTGGATGCCTACGTCACCCTCCTGATGGACACGTTGGGCTGAGCCGGAATGTCAGTGGCGGCCCGAGACGCGGTTCGCCAGGCGGGCCAGGCGGGGGGTTGTGGGGGTGTGGGACGTGGACTCCTGGTGGTCCGCCGTGCGGTAGGCCGCGTAGAGGGTGTGGACGGCGAGCCAGCGCAGGGGTTCCGGTTCCCATTTGCGGACCTTGTGGTTGACCCAGGGCAGGGTCGTGAGGTCCGTGGGGCCGCCCTGGGCGGAGTCCTGTTGGATCAGGTCGCGGAGGGTGCGGGCCGCGAGGTTGGTGGTGGCGACGCCCGAGCCTACGTAACCGCCCGCCCAGCCGAGGCCCGTGGCGCGGTCGAGGGTGACCGTGGCGCACCAGTCGCGGGGGACGCCGAGGACGCCGGACCAGGCGTGGTCGATGCGGGCGCCCGCCGCGGTGGGGAAGAAGCGGACCAGGATGTCGCGCAGGGCGGTGATCGTGGCGGGCTGGGTGCGGCCGTCGTTGTCGGTGCGGGAGCCGTAGCGGTAGGGGACGCCCCGGCCGCCGATGGCGATGCGGTCGTCGGCGGTGCGCTGGGCGTACATATAGGCGTGCGCCATGTCGCCGAGGGTTTCGCGGCCCTCCCAGCCGATGGTGTCCCAGATCTCGGGGGACAGCGGTTCGGTGACGATCATCGAGGAGTTCATGGGGAGCCACGAGCGCTTCTGGCCCTTGAGGTTGGCGGTGAAGCCCTCGGTGCAGCGCAGGATGTAGGGCGCGCGGACCGTGCCGTACGGGGTGATCGCGTGTTTGGGCTTGATCTCGGTGACGGGTGTCGACTCGTGGATGGTGACGCCGAGCGCTTCGACGGCCCCGGCGAGGCCCTTGAGGAGTTTGACGGGGTGGAGCCGGGCGCCGTGCGGGGTCCAGGTGGAGCCGACGGCTCCGGTGACCCGTACGCGCTCCGCCGTCTCGCGGGCGCCGCGCAGGACGCGGTCGGTCTCGCCGAAGGCCGTCTCGGCGGTGTGGAAGTCCTTGAGCCGGGCGAGCTGGGCCGGGGTGTAGGCGACTTCGAGGACGCCGCCCTGGTGGATGTCGGCGTCGATGGTCTCTTCGGCGGCGACGCGTACGACTTCGTCCACGGTGGCGTTCATGGCCTGCTGGAGGCGGACGGCCGCGTCGTGGCCGTGGGTGCGGGCGTAGGTGTCGCGGCCCGCGATGCCGTTGTAGAGCCAGCCTCCGTTGCGGCCGGAGGCGCCGTATCCGCAGAACCTGCCTTCAAGGACGGTGATGTTGAGGAAGGGCGCGGCCTTCTTCAGGTAGTACGCCGTCCACAGGCCGGTGAAGCCGCCGCCGACGACGCACACGTCGGCCGTGGCGTCGCCGGAGAGGGGTTCGCGGGGCGCCGGTATGCCGTCCTGGGCGTACCAGAAGGAGATGCCGCCGTTGATGGTGCTGCTCATGGGGGTGTTCGTACACCTCGCTCCGTGCCTGTGTCCAGGTCCCGGGTACGGGGGCGGCGGCGGGTGAGGGGATAGCAGGCGAGGCCGATGAGGACGGCGGTGAAGCGGCCGATGTCGGTGAAGTCCGGGCCCGCGATGAGCGGGACGCCGTAGAGGATGACGACGGCTCCTCCGTACGGAGGCCGCCACGGCGGGGCGATCCGGTAGGTGAGGACGGCTACGACGCCCGCGAGCGCGTAGCCGCCGCCGACGTCGAGGGTGCCTGCGGCGGCCTCATGGGCGCGGCCCTGCCGGATGGCCCGGTCGAGGGCGGCCTCGCTGACGAGGGTGGCGCCGAGGTGTGCGGCGACCGCGGTGGTGACAAGGGCCGCGGGCCGGAAGAGGTGGGCGGCCTTGCGGAGATGGCGGCGCATGGGGTGATTCACGCACGGGGGCGGGTTCTTCGCGGGGATCGACATTCCGGGCGGGGCGTCGCGCCCGTAGGCTCGGTGCGGTGGAGATCCCGGCGGAGTTGGTGCGGACGCAGTCGATGTTTCTGGGTGCGCGGGGGCGTGCGTTCATCGCCGCGCTCCCGGAGCGCGCCGCGGACTTCCTTAAGAAGTGGGAGCTGCGGCGTACGGGCCCGGCGATGCACGGCATGTGCGCGCTCGTGCTGCCGGTGGAGCGGGCGGACGGTACGCCGGCGGTGCTGAAGTTGCAGAGCCTTGACGCGGAGACGGCCGGTGAGCCGCTCGCGCTGCGGGCGTGGGACGGCGACGGCGCGGTACGGCTGCTGGAGTACGACGAGGAGTCGGGCACGCTCCTGCTCGAACGGCTGGACGAGGCAAGGGACTTGAACGCCGTCGGCGTACGGGACGGGGTCCGGGTCATCGCGGAGCTGCTGGCCCGGCTGACCGCGCGGCCCGCGCCGGCCGGGCTGCGCGGGCTGGGGAACATCGCGGAGGCGATGCTCGACGAGGCGCCGACTGCGGTGCGTCTGCTCGCCGACAGCGCGGAGCGGCGGCTGCTCCGGGACTGCGCGGCATCCGTACGTGAGGTGGCGGGCGAGCCGGGGGACCGGCTGCTGCACTGGGATCTGCACTTCGAGAACGTGCTGGCGCCAACACCCCGTAGGGGTGAGGACCGTGGGCCCTGGCTGGCGATCGATCCGAAGCCGCTTGGCGGGGATCCGGGGTTCGAGCTGCTGCCAGCGATCGTGAACCGGTTCGACGAGGGCGACATCCTTTGGAGGTTCGACCTGATGACGGAGGTCATGGGACTGGAGCGGGAGCGCGCGCGGGCGTGGTCGCTGGGGCGGGTGCTCCAGAACTGTCTGTGGGGCTTGCGCGAGGGCGAGCGGGCGCTGGCGCCGACGTGGGCGGCCATGGGCCGGACCCTGCTGGCGCGGTAGCCGCCGAGCGGGCAGGCTGCGGTCATGATTCGTACGGCGACGGCCGCTGACGTTCCGGTGATCCACGCGATGATCCGTGAACTGGCGGCATACGAGAAGGCCCCGGACGAGGCGCGGGCGACCGAGGCGCAGTTGCGGGAGGCGCTGTTCGGGGAGCGGCCCGCCGCGTACGCGCACATCGCGGAGACGGACGGGGGCGCGGTGGCCGGGTTCGCGCTGTGGTTCCTGAACTTCTCGACGTGGCGCGGGGTGCACGGCATCTACCTGGAGGACCTGTACGTCCGCCCGGAGCTGCGCGGCGGCGGGCACGGGAAGGCGCTGCTGACGGAGCTGGCGCGGATCTGCGTGGAGCGCGGGTACGAGCGGCTGGAGTGGTCGGTGCTGGACTGGAACGAGCCGTCGATCGCCTTCTACCGGGCGCTGGGGGCTCGGCCGCAGGACGGGTGGACGGTGTTCCGGCTGACGGACGGGGAGTTGGCGAAGCTGGGCGGGACGGGCGCCGCGGATGCGGCGGGCGCCGCGAGTGCTCCGGGCTCGGGGGGCGGCGCCGCAGATGCGGCGGGCCCGCCGGGTGCGCTCGGCGGCTGAGGCCGGTGATCCGCGGCTCGATTGTCAGTGGGTGCCTTTACTCTCGGTGACGAGTGCAGATGTCGCCGATTTTCCAGTGGGGGACCCGTGTCCGAGTCGACCGAGACCGTGGAGCAGCAGCCCGATCCCGATCCCGTGATGGCCGAGATCGGGCGCGGTATGGAGCTGTCGCAGCGGGGGGAACGGGACGCCGCCCGGGGGGTGTTCGCCGGTGTCTGGGACCGGCTGGGCGCGGACGGCGATCCGTTCCATATATGCGCGCTCGCCCACTCGATGGCTGATGTCCAGGACGATCCGCGGGAGGAACTGGTCTGGGATCTACGGGCGTTGGAGGCGGCGGATCTGGTGTCGGACGAGCGGGTACGGCGTGCGGGGGTGGTGAGTCCGGTGGCCGCGTTCTACCCGTCGCTGCATCTGAACCTCGGCGATGTGTACCGGCGGCTCGGCGAGTTGGAGCCGGCCCGGGAGCATCTGGCGCGCGGGCTCGGCGCGGTGGGGGCGCTGGGCGACGACGGGTACGGGCAGTTGATCAGAGGCGGGCTCGACCGGCTGGCCGAGCGGTTGGAGGGGCCCGGCCCGTCGTCGGACTGAGCCCGGAAGGGCGCCCGTTGGGGCCGAGCGCGCCCGGCGGGCTCAGGCGCCGGTTCCGTCGACCGGCGGCTCCAGGACCACCTTGCCGATCGTGCCGCGTGTCTCCAGCGCGCGGTGCGCTCGGGCCGCTTCGGCGAGGGGGAAGCGCTGTACGGCGGGACGGAGGCGGCCGGCCGCCGCCTCCTCCAGTGCGCGGATCTCCAGTACGCGTACGTCGCCGCCCGCCTTCTGGAGCATCACGGGGCCGAGGACGCCCTCGGAGGTGATGCCGCGCGCCGCCTGCTCCTCCTCCGAGTAGCTCAGCGGTTCCCCGTCGTGCAGGCCCGCGCCCGACCAGCCGAAGACGATGTGCTTCCCGCCCTTGCCGAGGAGGTCGACCGCGGCGCGGGCGGTGTCGCCGCCGACCGAGTCGAAGACGACGGTGGCGTGGCGTACGGCGTGGCGTACGGCGTGGCGTCCGGCGAGGTGTCCGGCGTGGCGTTCCGCGAGGTGGGCACGGACCTGCTCGGGCCAGTCGGGCAGCGTGTAGTCGACGGCGAGGTCGGCGCCGTTCTCGGCGACGCGCGCGACCTTGGCGGGGCCGCCGGCCAGCCCGATGACGGTGGCGCCCGCGTTCTTCGTGTACTGGACGAGGAGCGTGCCGATGCCTCCCGCGGCTGCGGGGACGATCGCGACGTCCTCGGGGCCGAGGGTCGTGAACTGGAGGATGCCCATGGTGGTGCGGCCGGTGCCGATCATGGCGACCGCCTCGGCGGCGTCGAGGTTGTCCGGGATCTCGTGGAGCCTGGCGGCGTCGGCGACGGCGAGTTCCGCGTAACCGCCGGGGACCATGCCCAGATGGGTGACGACCCGCTTGCCGAGCCAGCCCGGGTCGGTGCCATCGCCGAGCGCGTCGACCGTGCCCGCCACCTCGCGGCCGGGGATGGTCGGCAGTTCGACGGGCGCGGGGAACGGCCCCGGCATGCCCTCGCGCAGGGCGGTGTCGAGGAGATGGACCCCGGCAGCGGCGACGGCGATCCGGACCTGGCCGGGGCCGGGGACCGGGTCGTCCGTCCGCTCGTGGAGGAGGTTCTCGGCGGGCCCGAAGGCGTGGAGGCGGATGGCGTGCATGGCTGGCTCCCTCGTGGTGTCCGGGCGCGGCGCGTGACCGGTGTGCGTGTCCCGGTGCGGTGCTCGGTGCTGTGTACGGAAGCCAGCCTCCGACCTCAAGCGGACTTGAGGTCAAGCCGAGCGGCGGAGCCGTACCGACGCGACCCTTCGCATAGCGAGCGAGGCGGCCCCGATCGCGCTGTTGAACGACACCTCGGACAGCACACCCGGCGCCGCGACCTGGTCGCCGACGAGAAACACACCGTCGCCCCGGTCGATGCGCGGCCGGTCGCGCCAGGTCGTGCCCGGCCGGTCGACCGCGCCCGTACGGCCGGCGGCGAGCGACTGGCGCCGCCACACTGCGCGTTCGCGCCAGTCGGGGAAGCCGAGGTCGAGCAGGCCCTCGGCGCGCGCGATGCCCACGGCCGAGGACTCGTCGGGGCCGACCGGGAACTGGCCCTGGAGCAGTTGTTCACCGGCCGGCGCGAGGGAGGGGTCGGCGGCCGTGAACCGCTCCAGCCAGCCCGGCGCGTCCAGATCGCAGATCACGAACGGATCGCCCTTGCGCGTGGTCAGCGCGAGATCCAGCAGGGCGGTGCGCCCGCTCTCCCACCGCAGGCTGTCGTCACCGAGCAGTTGCCGGGCCGAGTCGAGCGACGTCGCGACGATCACCGGCCCGTCCTCGGGGAGGGTGTCGACGCGGGCGACCGTCTCGATGCGTACGCCCAGATTCCAGGCCCGGCCGAGCATCCGGTCGATGACCTGGCTCCAGCCGCCGACCGCGACATGGGCCTCCGGCGGGATGGTCGCGGCGCGCCGGAGCCGCTCCTGGACGAAGGCGGCCGAGAGCGAGCCCGGGTCGTGGTGGAAGAGCGCGACGGCGGAATACCGGGCGGCGGCCACGGCCGCGTCGTGGCCGTGCCGTTCGGTGGCCCAGGTGTGGAAGTCGACGTCCACGGGCGCCCGTTCGGCCCTCATACGGCTCGCCTTGAGCAGCCCGAAGGGCGGCGCCTTGCGGAGGGCGCCGTCGCGGCGGAAGCGGAGGCGGGCGCCTTCCAGGGCCGGCACGCGCGCCATAGGGCCGAGGAGATCGCGCTGCCGGAGCCAGGCCCAGTGCGGGCCGCGATGGTAGAAGACGTGCGGGCCTTCGTTCGCGCGGTACGGCCCCTCGGAGGTGCGGGCCCGCCCGCCGAAGGTGTGGTGCGCCTCGAAGACGGTCACCCTGGCGCCCGACTCGGCCGCCGAGATGGCCGCGGTCAGTCCGGCGAAGCCGCCGCCGACGACGGTGATGTGGTCCATGGCTGATGCCCTTCGCTCGTTCACGCTCTCCATGTGTGCAGAGGTCTCCCAGTAAGTGACGGAACGGAGGGGCTGTTTGTGACACCGCGGAGGCCCTGTTCGGGGGCGTTGTCAGTGGTGTACGTCACGATGGGGTCATGGCTCGGAGAACAGCGGCAGGGAAGACAGCGGCGGGTAGGACGGGGAAGGCGGGAACGGCCGGCAGGGGTGTGCTGTCGGCGCGGCGGCCGGAGGTGCGGCTGCCGCCACTGGTGTCGTACGAAGGGGAGCTGGAGCCCGACGGGGAGTACGACGGACAGGAGTTCGGCGGGCTCGATCTGGCCGACCAGGAGGGTCCGGGGGCGCGGTTCATCGACTGCGCGCTGCGCGAGTGCGGGCTCGACCGGACGGATCTGGGCCGGGCGCGCTTCATCGACTGCGTCCTGGAGAGCGTCCGGGGGGTGGGCACGGATCTCGGGGGAGCGTCGCTGCGCGATGTCGAGGTGGTGGACGCGCGGCTCGGCGGGGTGCAGTTGCACGGCTCGGTGTTTGAGCGGGTGCTGATCCGGGGCGGCAAGATCGACTATCTGAATCTGCGGAAGGCGAAGCTGACGGACGTGGTGTTCGAGGGCTGTGTCCTCGCCGAACCGGACTTCGGGGGAGCGGAGTTGGAGCGCGTCGAGTTCCGTGACTGCGTCCTGAAGGAGGCGGACCTCAGCGGCGTACGGATGAAGAACGTCGACCTGCGGACCGTCGCCGAGCTGGGCATCGCGCGCGGGGTCGACAGACTGGCGGGCGCGGTGATCAGTACGTCGCAGCTGCTCGATCTGGCACCGGCGTTCGCGGCGCAGATCGGCGTACGGGTGGAGGACGCGCCGGGCGGCTGAGGGGGGGCGCGGGCGCGGGACCGGGGAAGGGGGAGAGAGGAAAGGGGGCGCGGGATGCGGGGGTCGCCCTTGCTCCGTACGGTGGAAGGTGGCGGGCGCGCCGACAGGGCGCGGGCCGGCCACCCGGTCGCACAGTCACCGACAGCGACCGCTTACCCGACGTGGAGCCGTGCATGACCACACCACGGGACCTGTTGATCACCACCCTGGAAGTGGCGGCCGACCACCCTCCAGGACAGGGTGATCTGTCGCTCGCCCTCGCCGGAGCCGAGCTGATCGACCTCCTGAACGCGGGTGCGGCGACGCTGGAGGACGATCGCATCGTGCCGGGCGAGATCTCTCCGGGCGCGAACGGGACGACCGGTGACCGTCTGTTGGACGAGGCGTCGTCCGCGCTCGACCGGCGGGCACCGTACGAGACGGTCGAGGACTGGCTGTGGCGAAGGGGGCGTGGCCTGGCGGCAGTCCACCTCGCGGCCCTCAGGTCGGAGGGGCAGATCACCCAGCGACGGCGCTCACGCTGGATCCCCTTCGGAGCCGGCCGGCTTGCGCTGACCGGTACGCCGGCCCGCCGCTCCGCACTCGACCGCTGGGGATCGAACGAGCCGGTCCTCGCCTCGCTCGGTGCGGCCCTCCGAATACGTGACGAGCCCGAAGGCTCAACCGATGCCGAAGGCCCGCCCGAGCCCGAAGGTTCTTCCGGTGAGGCCGACGACCCGGTGGAGACGGTCCTCGCCGTCGTCCACAACGCGCTGAGGGACCTGGAAGCGGAACGGCAGCGGCGATCCATCGAGCAGGCGGCCTTCGACAACATCTGGCGCGGCCAGTGACGCGGCCTCGGCGGAGAAGGCGGAAGACCCCGACCGTGGGGGGTGGGCCGGGGTCCTCAATGTGCTCCGGGGGCGCGGCCATGTGGGGGGTGAACCTGGCGCGTCCGGTTCCTGGTGGCGTCCCGGCAGAGGTGCGTCTGCCCGGCTTCGGTGGTTGTACTCCTGCCAATCCGAAAACATCCGACAGGGGCGCGCGGGTCCGCCCATCTCCCACCACATGAGGTGATGTCGGACCACGTCGTAGCAGCTCGATCGGCATGAGGAGTGAGGGGCCAGGAGCAGGAGGGGGCGGGGGAGCGGGGAGCGGTCAGACGCGGGGGAAGCGGGCCTGGACATCCCAGATCATCGGGTTGTCCATCAGCCCCTCGTGCATGTCGCCGAGATCGGCCAGCAGATCGTTCAGGAAGTCGCGCGCCTCACGGCGCAGCAGCCGGTGCCCGAAGGTGAGCGGGGCCTCGTCGGCCGGCATCCAGTCGGCGGTCACGTCCACCCAGCCGAAGCGCCGCTCGAAGAGCAGGCGGTCGGTCGATTCGGTGAAGTCCAGCTCGGCGTACTGGCGGTGGGCCGACCGGTTGCCGCGCGGGTCGCGGTCCAGCTGCTCCACGATGTCGCACAGCGCCCACGCGAAGTCGAGCACCGGTACCCATCCCCAGCCGGTGGACACCTCACGGTCGGCCTTGGTGTCGGCCAGATACACGTCCCCGCAGAAGAGATCGTGCCGCAGGGTCCGCACGTCCGCGCTGCGGTAATCGGTCTGCGGAGGATCGGGGAAGCGACGGGAGAGGGAGTAGCCGATGTCAAGCACGCGCCCGATGGTGTCACGGCGCCGTGGCGCCCCGGCGCGGTGGTGAGCACCGCGCCATGGTGAGCACAGTGCCGTCGAGAGCACGGCGCCCTAGTGAGCACGATGCCGCGCCGCGCGGAGGAGATTCCGCCCGCCGGGGAGCGGGGCGAGCGCGGCCTACGATCACCGCGTGCACCAGGACCAGAGCCCGCGCCGGCGGCAGCGCCCACCCGCGCGGCGCCCGCCCCGCACCGCCGCCACCCCCCTCGCAGCCGCCCTTCTGATCCTCGCCCCCGTCCTCGGCGGCCTCACGGCCTGCGAGGGACAGAGCGAGTCGGCCGGCCCGTCCGGTCCCGCCACTCCGGGCGCCGCCGGCCTCGGTGACCCGTACTTCCCCGAGCTCGGCAACGGCGGTTACGACGTCACGCACTACGGCCTGACCCTCGACTACACCCCCTCCACCGGCCGCCTCGACGCCACCGCCCGGATCACCGCCCGTGCCGGGCAGCGGCTCAGCTCGTTCAACCTCGACCTCGCCGGGCTGACCGTCGGCCGCGTGACCGTCGACGGCGAGCCGGCCCGGGTACGGCGCGCCGGCGCGGAGCTGACGCTGGTGCCGCACACGGCCATCGGGCGCGGTGCCACCTTCCGTACGGTCGTCCGCTACTCCGGTGTCCCCCGGACCATGCTCGACGGCGACGGGGTACGGGAGGGCTGGCTGCGGTCGGGGAAGCGTTCCGTCGCGCTGGGCGAGCCGAGGGGTTCGATGGCCTGGTTCCCCGGCAACCATCATCCGAGCGACAAGGCGGCGTACGACATCAAGGTCACCGTGCCGAAGGGCCAACAGGCCATCTCCAACGGAGAGTTGGTAAGGGAGCGGACGGTCGGCGGCCGTACCGCCTTCAGTTGGCACTGTGCCGAACCGATGGCGAGCTATCTCGCGACGGTCGCCGTCGGCCCGTACCGGACCAAGACCTCACGGGCGCGCACGTCGAGCCGGGCGGGCATCCAGATCCACACCGCCGTCGATCCGGCCGTGGCCGACGCGGGCGAGAGTCTGCGCAAGCGGATTCCGGCGGTCGTCGAGTGGGGCGAGAAGACCTTCGGCCCCTATCCGTTCTCCTCCGCCGGCGTGATCATCGGGCGTCCCGAGGACGCCGACTACAACCTGGAGACCCAGAACAGGCCGTTCCTCCCCAGCCCCAACGGGGTCGAGATCCTTGTCCACGAGCTGGCCCACCAGTGGTTCGGCAACTCCGTGACCCCCAAGTCCTGGCGGGACATGTGGCTCAACGAGGGCTTCGCGGAGTACGCCGAGTGGCTCTGGGCCGAGTCCATGAACCGGGTCCCGGCGAAGACCAGTTTCGACCGGGCGTACGACGACCCGGAGAACTGGGGCTTCCCGCCGGCCAAGCCGCCGAACGCAGCCCAGCTCTTGGGGCGGCCGGTCTACGGGCGTGGCGCGATGGTGCTGCATCAGCTCCGGCGGGCGGTCGGCGACGACGAGTTCTTCGCGCTCGTACGCGGCTGGGCGCGGGCGTACCGGCACGGCAACGCCTCCACCGCCGACTTCACCGCCTTCGCCCAGAAGCGGACGGACCGCGATCTGACGGCTCTCTGGGACACCTGGCTGTACGGCTCCGGGAAACCGCCGCGACCGGGCGACTGACGTGCCGCGGACCGCACCGTCCGCTGCCCCACGCCAAAGGCACGCGAAAGACAACGCCAAGACAGGCCAGGACAGGCCAAGACACGCCAAAGGCCCCCGGCCGCAGCCGGAGGCCCTTCGCACTCACACGGCCGGTGAACCCACTCGGTCACCGGCCGGGACGTCGGTGACTCAGAGGTTGACGCCGAAGTCCGTGGCGATGCCCGACAGGCCGGAGGCGTAACCCTGGCCGACGGCGCGGAACTTCCACTCGGCCCCGTTGCGGTACAGCTCACCGAAGACCATCGCGGTCTCGGTGGCGGCGTCCTCGCTCAGGTCGTAGCGCGCGATCTCGGCGCCACCCGCCTGGTTGACGATGCGGATGTACGCGTTGCGGACCTGGCCGAAGTTCTGGCTGCGGGTCTCCGCGTCGTAGATCGAGACGGGGAAGACGATCTTGTCGACGTCGGCGGGCAGACCCGCCAGGTTGACGTTGATCGCCTCGTCGTCGCCCGCGCCCTCGCCGGTGCGGTTGTCACCGGTGTGGACGATGGTCTGGTCCGGCGTCGACTTGTTGTTGAAGAAGACGAAGTGACCGTCGGAGACGACCTTTCCGGTGGCGTTGACCGCGATCGCCGAGGCGTCGAGGTCGAAGTCCGTACCGGTGGTGGAGCGGACGTCCCAGCCGAGGCCGACCGTGACGGCTGTCAGGCCCGGTGCCTCCTTGGTCAGCGAGACGTTGCCGCCCTTGGACAGGCTTACAGCCATGGGGATGGTCCCTTTCGTTGTCTACGAACTCTGGTGCGGGCTTCGATCGGCTCCGAAGCTACCGTCACCCCGCATAACGCAGACAGAGGACTCAGAGGTTCCTTAACGCCTTTGATTTGTCTGTGCGGACACGGGACCATGGACACATGTCCGGTTCCCCGCACGTCATCCGCGGCTCCGTCTCGCTTCCCGAGGCCGAGCTCATGTGGCGTTTCTCGCGCTCCTCGGGACCGGGCGGGCAGCACGTCAACACCAGCGACTCGCAGGTGGAGCTGCGCTTCGACCTCGGTAAGACGGAGGCGCTGCCCCAGGTGTGGAAGGAGCGGGCGCTGGAGCGGCTCGCGAGCCGGCTGGTGGGCGGCGTCGTGACCGTAAGGGCGTCCGAACACCGTTCGCAGTGGCGCAACCGTGAGACGGCCATGGTCCGGATGGCCTCGCTCCTCGCGGAGGCGACGGCACCGCCGCCCCGGCCGCGCAGGGCCACGAAGATCCCGCGTGGCATCAACGAGCGCAGGCTGCGCCAGAAGAAGCAGCGCGCGGAGACGAAGCGCGGGCGCAACGGCCGGGATTGGTCCTAGAGCAAGCCATATCCCTGGCCACACCCGCAGCCGAAGTAGCCCCCGCCCCCAACGGCAGTCCCCGCTCAGCTCTTCCCCAACTGCCGGTATTTCCCGCGGAAGTACGTCAGCGGCCCCGCGTCCCCGGTCCCGCCCGGCACCGACGCCGTCAGCACCCGCCCCACCACCAGCGTGTGGTCGCCGGTCACGATCCGCTGTTCCGTACGGCACTCCAGCACCGTCAGCGCCCCGTCGATCAGCGGCGCCCCGCTCACCTCGCCACGTCGGTAGGAGATGTCCTCGAAGAGCAGCCGGTCGCTGATCCGGCCCTTCATGGAGAAGCGGCCCGCGATCTGCACCTGCTTCTCGGAGAGCATCGACGCCGCCCACATCGGCTGCTCGTCCAGCAGGTCGTCCATCCGGGAGCCGGTGCGCAGGCTCACCACCACCAGAGGTGGGTCCAGGGACACGGACATGAAGGACGTGGCCGTCATCCCCGCGTCGGCGCCGTTCGGGCCGTCGTCCGGGTCGTACGCGGTGACCAGCACCACCCCGGCGGCGAGCCGGGAGAGCGCGGCACGGAACTCGTCGTTACTCACTCCCTCAGGATGGGGGACGGCCTCGGGAAGGACGGCCTCGGTACCGGGGGCGGTTGTCTTCTGCAGCACGTCGTCCACGCTAGCCCCGGCGGTGGCATACCCGCATCGGGCCACAGGACCAGCCAGGACCTAGGTCCCGGCCGGATCCGGCACCGCGTCGGCGGGCTTCGCCGCGACCGCGGGCCGTCGTGCGGACCCTCGATGCGCCCCCTTCGTGCGCCCCTGACCTGCCCCCGTACCGCCCCCGCCTCATCTCCGCCCCCGCCCCCGCCGTACGTCCTCCGACCTCGATATTTGCGTTCATGAAACCTCTGGAGCGCTCCCACGCTCCCACCCAACTCTCCTGTCCCTCATGTGACTTGGCTCACAGGGCCTGGGAATTGTTGACCCTGTGTACCGACTGCACAGCTCGCTGTGATTCAGTGGCCGGGATACCGCATCAAGCGAGCCGATGAGAATTCTGGAGTTGCTGTCGAGGTCTCGGGGAGAGCGAACGATGGAGACCGAGTCGGAGCCGTACGTCCGCCTTGCGACCCTGCGGCAGCTGCACGACGTTGTCGGCGAGCTCAACACCGCGCGCAGCCTGGCCGACACGTTGCAGACGGTTGCCGACGGCATAGTCAAGGGTCTGGGCTACGAGCTGGCCTGCGTCAATCTCGTACAGCCCGACGGTGACCTGGTCGTCGCGGCCTTCTCCGGTGATGCCTCGGCCGAAGCGCTGATCACCGGCCGCGTCGGCGCGCGCGCCTCCTGGGAACGTCGGCTCAGCATGGGCGAGAGCTGGGGCGAGCTGCGGTACATCCCCCACACCGAGGGCTGGATCCTGCTGGAGGACGACGTCCCCCAGTGGTACACCGAGGGACCCGATCCGCGCTTCGAGGACGAGTGGCACCCCCAGGACCGCCTCTACGCGCCGATGTACGCCTCTGGGGGCGGACGTGAGCTCCTCGGGGTCATATCCGTCGACCGCCCGCGCGGCGGACGCCGTCCGGGCCCCTGGGGCCGTGAGGCGCTCCAGATGTACGCCTCGCAGGCCGCCATTGCGATAAGCAACGCCCGCCTCAGAGCAAACATGCAGCGCGCGCTGGTCCGGCTTGAGCGTGAGCAGCAGGCGCTGCGCGCCAGCGAGGAGTCCTTCCGGCAGGCCTTCGAGTACGCGCCCAGCGGCATGGCCATCGCCGAGATGGGCGGGGACCAGCACGGCAGGCTGCTGCGGACGAACGACGCGCTCTGCCGGCTGCTCGGCCGCTCCGCCTCCGCGATCCGCCGCTACTCCTTCTCCGACCTCGTCCACCCCGAGGACATCGGCACCCTGCTCCGTACCTCCGCCGAGGGCGGGCGCGCCGAACTGCGCCTCGCGCGGCGGGACAACACCTATGTGTGGGTGTCGCTGCGCAACTCCGTCGTCGCCGACACCACCGACGGCCCCCGCTTCCTCCTCACCCATGTCGAGGACATCGAGGAGCGCAAGCGCAACGAGCTCCAGCTCGCGCACCGCGCCTCGCACGACTCCCTGACCGGGCTGCCCAACAGCGCCGAACTGCGCGCCCGCCTCAGCGCGCGTCTCTGTGAGCGGCCCAACGCGATCTCGGTGCGGGAGACGGCAGTACAGACCGTGGACAAGGCGTTCGGCGGTTACGACGCCGCGTACGACCCCAACGCGGGCAACGGCAACGGCGGTTACGACGAAGCCTCTTACGGAGGCGTTGTCCCGTACGGCTCCGGTCCCGCGGCCTACAACGGAACCAGCGGCGCCTCCTACGCGCCTGTGCCCGCCGCCGGCTACGGCCAGCCCCCCGGCGGCGCCGGCTACGAAGGCTATGAGTCGTACGAGGCCTACGAACCATACGAGCCCTATGAGCCGTACGGTGCGGACCCCTCCGGCGAGCGCGCCTTCCACGGAGACGGCTTCGACCGGTCCTCCGGAGTCGCGCCGCTCGACCACCACGTGCACACCGTCGCGCCGGGCGCCGACCCCGACGACGGCAGCAAGGGTCTCGCCGTCCTCTTCTGCGACCTGGACGGTTTCAAGTCGATCAATGACCGTTTCGGCCATAACACCGGGGACGCCGTCCTCATCGAAGTCGCCCGCAGGCTGAACACCGGTGTGCGGGACGGCGACACCGTCGCGCGCCTCGGCGGTGACGAGTTCGTCGTCCTGGCCGACGGGCTTGGCGCGACGGACGCCGCTGACCTGGCGGTTCGGCTGCGGAACGCGATCATCCCGCCGATCAGGGTGGACGGCAGGGCGGTCCGCGTGGGCGCCAGCTTCGGTATCGGCTGGGCGAGTTGCGGCATGACGGTCGAGGAAGTGCTCAAATCGGCTGACCAGCGGATGTACATCGAGAAGCGCTCGCGGAGCAAGGTCCACCGCCGGGCGGGATAACGTCGGCGGTGTGCCGGGGCCCGCCGTGTCCTATCTCTCTGTACGGCGGATCACCGCTGTCCACCGATGTCCCCGGAAGTTCATCGTGGGAACGGGCAACCGCCCACTCCCGTCAAGGCCCGTCCGTATGCTTGCCCAATCGAGGTAGGCTCGGCCGGTCGGCGACGCTGGCGAGATGGTAAGGAGTGACCCAGGGATGACGGCCGGGAACAACGGCGCGAGTACACCCGAGGACGACGATCCGTTCGGCTATCTGTACGAGGACGGACAGACGGCGGCGAACGGTGCGCAGGCCCGGCGCGGCGGCTACGGCTACCCCGGTCCCGCCTCCCAGCCAGGTGTGCCGAGAACGTCGTACAACCAGGTCAGGACCGTCGGCGAGCGCCAGTACGGCCAGGTCCCGCAGCAGGGTCCCTACGGGCAGCAGCCTCAGTACGGAGGACCGCAGCAGGGCCAGCAGCCGAACGGCCAGGCACCGTACGGTCAGTCCCCCTACGGCCAGGCACCCGACGCGCACTACGCGGCGCCCGAGACCGGCGGTGCCCAGACCCGTACGGTTCCCGCCCAGCGCGGTGGCGGCCGGGGCAGCGGCGGCGGGCCCAACACGAAGGGCCTGCTCATCGGCGCGGTCGCCGTGGTGGCGGTCGTCGTGATCGGAATCACGGCGGCGCTGCTCACCAACGGCGATGACGACAGCAAGAACGCCGACGGCGGCCCGACGGACGGGCCGACCACGGGCGAGTCGGCGGCTCCCAGCGAGGAACCCGGCAACCAGGATCCGGATGAGGACAAGCCGGTCGAGCTGCCGAAGCAGGACGCGGCGACGCTCAAGCTCGGGGCGCCTGCGGTGCTGGCGAAGGACATTCCCGGTGCGAAGGGCGCGGACGGCGCGTATGTGACGTTCAACGGGCCCGGCGGGTCCGCCAGTTGGACGGTCGACCTGCCCGAGGCCGGTCAGTACACGCTCTTCATCACCTACGGCGTGCCCGGCAAGGACGCCAAGACGTCGCTCACGATCAACGACGAGAAGCCCCGCTCGGTGAACATGTCCAACTTCGCCAAGGCGAAGGAGGGTGACTGGGAGAAGGGCTGGACCACCACCTACGCCTACGTCAACCTCGACAAGGGCAGCAACACGCTGAAGCTCTCGTGCGAGGCGGGCGACAAGTGCGAGGCCATCCTCGACCAGGTCTCGCTGGAGCAGGGCCAGTCGAAGGGCTGAGCCCGCGCCGGTGAGCCAGCGCCCCCGCGGCGCCCCGGCTCATCCGGCGATCACTTTCAGGAACGCCGCCACCGTCCCGGTCATCGCCTCGCGAGCCGGGACGAGGTATTTCCGGGGGTCGACCGTGCTCGGGTCGGCCGCCAGGAAGGCGCGGACCGCGCCCGTGAAGGCCGTGTTCAGCGCCGTACCGACATTGATCTTGACCATGCCCGCCGCGACCGCCCGCCGGATCTCCGCGTCGGGGACGCCCGACGAGCCGTGCAGCACCAGCGGTACGGGGACGGTCCGGCGCAGCGCGCCGATCAGGTCGTGGTCCAGGGCCGCCGTGCGGTCGGTCATCGCGTGCGAGGAGCCGACGGCGACGGCCAGCGCGTCGACGCCCGTGGCGCGTACGTACGCGGCGGCCTCGGCCGGGTCCGTACGGACGCCGGGCGCGTGGGCGCCCAGCGCGGGCTCGCCGTCCTTGCCACCGACCTTGCCCAGCTCCGCCTCGACCCAGATGCCGCGCGCATGGCCCCAGGCGACCGCCTCCGCCGTGGCGGCGACGTTCTCGTCGTAGGCCAGTCTCGACGCGTCGAACATCACCGAACCGAAGCCCTCGCCGTCGGCCGCGCGCAGCAGCTCGGCCGATTCGACGTGGTCGAGGTGGAGCGCGAGCGGGGCGTCCGAGGCGCGCGCGACGGCGGCGGTGGCGGCGGCGACGGCCGTGAGCCGGCCGCCGTGGAAATTCACCGCGTTCTCGGAGATCTGGAGGATCGCGGGGCGGCCCGCGCGTTCGGCGCCGGCGGCGATGGCCTCGGCGTGCTCCAGGGTGATGACGTTGAACGCGGCGACGCCGTACGGGCGTTGGCCCGCGTCGGCGGGCGAGGCCGTACCGGCAGCGGCTGCCGAGACGAGTTCAGCGGTGCTGACGAGTGGCATGCGGCCCCTGCCCCGGCTGCTCGGACTGCTCGGACACTTCGGTCACTTCGACCTGTCGCAACAGGTCCGCGTACGCCTCCCGGTCGAACTCGCCCGCCGCCGGCGCGAGGACCGTCGCCGTCGACAGCGCGACCGCCCTCGTGAGCCGCTCGGGCCACGGCAGGCCCTCCACCAGACCCGACAGCAGCCCGGCCACGGCCGAGTCGCCCGCGCCCGTCGGGTTGCCCCGCACGGTCCTCGGCGGGGTCGCCCGCCACGCGCCGTCCGGCGTCGCGGCGAACATCCCGGCTGGGCCGAGCGAGGCGATCACGGCCCGGCCGCCGCGCCTGCGCGCGTCACGGGTCGCACGGACCGGCTCGCGCGAGCCGGTGAGCTGCGCGAGTTCGTCGGCGTTGGGCTTCACGAGGTCGGGGCGGGCGGCGATGCCCCGGCGCAGCGGTTCGCCGCTGGTGTCGAGCAGGACGGGCCGCCCGGCCGCCCGCGCGGCGCGGACCAGTTCGGCGTACGCGCCGACGTGGATGCCGGGCGGCAGGCTGCCGCAGAGCGCCACGGCGTCGGCGCGGGCGACGAGCCCTTCGTAGGAGGCGAGGAACGCGGCCCACTCGGCGGGTGTGACGGTCGGGCCGGGCTCGTTCAGCTGCGTCGTGTCGCCGGTCGCCTCGTCAACGACGGCGATGGTGCGGCGTGTGGTGCCCTCGATGGCCACGAGCGCGTCGGTCGGGCCGTCGGCGGCGAGCAGTTCGCGCACCGCGTCCCCCGTCCGGCCGCCGGCGAATCCGGTCACGACGGTCTCGTGGCCGAGCGCCGACAGCACACGGGCGACGTTGACGCCCTTGCCGCCGGGCCGCTCGGAGACCTCGGCGACGCGGTTGGTGGTGTGCGGGGTCAGTGCGGGGGTCCGGTAGGTGATGTCGAGGGCGGTGTTGAGGGTGACGGTGAGGATCATGCGCCGTGCCCTCCCTCCGGGATACGTCGGGGAGCCGGCCCGCCTGCCCGCTCCGTTCCGGACCTGATCATGCCAAACGCGAAGCGTCCGGAGGAGGGGCCGCCCCCGAACACCCGCGCGAACTCCCGACGAGCCGCACGACGCACCGGCCCCGGACCCGTACAGCCCCGTCCGGTTCGCGCCCGCTCCGGAGCGGCTGACGCCCCGTTGCCAAGCGCGCCCTTCCCTAGCCCTCCGGGCACGGGAGGCGCCCCCCGCGTTGTCGGGTCGCCCACGTACGTCCGGTACGAGGGCGATCCCCGCCTTGCGATCGCGGGCGCCGGCCGCCGTGAACCCCGCCCGTTGGGCGGATGACGCTACTTTCCGGACACCCCCTAGGGGGGACGGGCGGTGCCTCTCCGTTGTCGTCGGTCGCCATGACTCCGCCATAACTCCCTCGTCCGCCTTGCGATCGCGGGCGCCAGGCGATCCCGGCAGGACCTAACCCAGCTGGGGCTTGACCACCCATTCGCCCCTGCGCAGCACCCCGGCGACCGTGAAGTCCCCGTCCAGGATCACCAGGTCGGCGTTCTTGCCCGGTTCCAGTGAGCCCACCCGGTCGTACACGCCCAGCAGCTTCGCCGGGTTCGCGGAGATCGCGCGCACGATGTCGGTGACCGGCAGCCGGTCGACCGTCACCGCGCGTCTGAACGCCGTGTCCAGGGTGAGCGTGGAGCCCGCGATCGACCCGCCCACCGCGAGCCGCGCGACGCCGTCCTTGACCTCGACCTCCAGCGGGCCGAGCTGGTAGACCCCGTCGCCGAAACCGGCCGCGTCCATCGCGTCCGTGATGAACGCGACCCGGTCCGCGCCCGCGCGGTGGAACGCCAGCTCCAGCGCCGCCGGATGCAGATGCGTGCCGTCGTTGATCAGCTCGACGGTGATCCGCTCGTCCTCCATCAGCGCGGCGATCGGTCCCGGCGCGCGGTGGCCGAGCGGCGGCATCGCGTTGAACAGGTGCGTCGCGACGGTCGCGCCCGCCTCGATGGCCTCGACGGTCTGCTCGTACGTCGCGTCCGTGTGCCCGATCGCGGCGATCACGCCGTGCTCGGCCAGCAGCCGTACGGAGTCGATGCCGCCCGGCAGTTCGGTGGCGAGGGTCACCATCCTGGCCGTGCCGCGGGCCGCGTCGAGGAGCTTGCGCACCTCGGCCGGGTCCGGGTCGCGCAGCAGCTCCTCGCTGTGCGCGCCCTTGCGGCACGGCGAGATGAACGGCCCCTCGAAGTGGATTCCGGCGAGGTCGCCCTGCTCGACCAGTTCGGAGAGGAATCCGGCACGCTGGGCCAGGAAGTCCATCTCGCCGGTGACCGTGGAGGCGACGAGCGTGGTGGTGCCGTGCTCCTGGTGCGTACGTACGCCCTTGAGGACGGCGTCCGCGTCGCCCGAGGTGAAGGACGCGCCGCCGCCGCCGTGGTTGTGCATGTCGACGAAGCCGGGCACCACCCAGTGGCCGCGCAGATCGAGCGCCCCGGCGTCCCCTCCCACAGAGGCCGCCCCGCTCACGGAGCCCGTCGGTCCCGCCTCGGTGATCCGTCCGCCCTCGACTCTCACCCGTCCGTTCTCCACCACCCCGGTCGGCAGCACCACCCGGGCGCCGGCGAGAACAGTGCTTTCGGCGCGTGCGGCCATCAGGCGGATACCTCCGTGGAGAGTAGATCCCAGGCGAGCAGGCCCGCGCCCAGGCATCCGGCGGTGTCCCCGAGGGCCGCCGGGACGATCTCGGGCAGCTTCTGGAACGTGACCCGCTCCTCGACCGCGGCCCTCAGGGGTGTGAACAACGTTTCCCCGGCCTCGGCGAGACCGCCACCGATGATCAGCCTTCGGGGGTCGAGCAGGGTGAGCGCGGTGACCAGCCCGGCGGCGAGCGCGTCGACCGCGTCCGCCCAGACCGCCACGGCCCTCGGGTCGCCGGAGGCCACCGCCTTCGCGCAGTCGGCCGCGTCCGCCTCGGGATCGCCGCTGGCCGCGGCCCATGCCCGGGTCACGGCCGCCGCCGACGCGATGGTCTCCATGCAGCCGGTCTGCCCGCAGCCGCACACGGGTCCGTCGGGCCGGACCACGACATGCCCGATCTCACCCGCGTAGCCGTGCGCGCCGGCCTCGATGGTGCCGTCGATGCCGATGGCACCCGCGATACCGGTGCCGAGCGGTACGAAGAAGAACCGGTCCGCGCCCCTGCCCGCGCCGATCCGCCCCTCGGCGAGCCCGCCGGTGCGTACGTCGTGTCCGAGGGCGACCGGTACGCCGCCGAGGCGCGCGCCGAGCAGATCCCGCAGCGGTACGTCACGCCAGCCGAGGTTCGCCGCGTACACAGCTGTGCCGCGCTCGGCGTCGACGATGCCCGGTACCGCGACCCCGGCGGCGACCGCGCCCTCGCCGAAGTGCTCGATGCCATGGGCGCGCAGATCCGCCGCGAAGCCCAGGATGGACTCGACGATCGCGTCGGGGCCGCGCTCCCTGCCGGTGGCCCGGCGCGCCTCGTACAGCAGCGCGCCGTCCGTCCCGACCAGGGCGGCCTTCATTCCGGTGCCGCCCACATCCAGGGCGATGACGTGTCTCACAAACGCATTCTCGCGCGAAGACCCGGGAAAGGTCTAGTCCACTGTGGTGGATTGTTGCCAGTCCATACAAAGCCTTCATCAAACCCTTCTGGCAAAGAAGTTGCCGAAGCGATACAAGGCCGGCGTAGACCTCCGGCAGCGCATCGTGGAAAATCGCAGCTCGTCAACGCAGGACGTCACGGGGGACCGACTGGGTGGGAAACGCCGTGCAGACGGCCGAGCGAAAACAAGGGTGGGAAAAGGCTGTGCAGCAGCGCTTCCTCAGGACTTCCGCGGCGATAGCCGCATTGGGCATGACAATGGCGCTGAGCGGCTGCGGCAGCTCCGGCGGATCAGGTGACATCACCCTGAAAGTTGTCGCGGCGGACTACGGCAACAGCCCCGCCAACAGCTCGGAGAAGTACTGGAACAGCCTGGCCAAGGAGTTCGAGGCCGACAACCCGGGCATCAAGGTCGACATCGATGTCCGTTCCTGGAAGACCGTCGACGCCGATGTGGCGAAGATGGTCAGGGAGGGCGAGGCCCCCGACATCGCGCAGATCGGCGCCTACGCCGACTACGTGAAGAAGGAAGAGCTCTACAGCGCGGACGAGCTGCTCTCCATCCCCACCCAGGCGAACTTCCTCTCCCGCTTCGCCGACGCCGGAAAGGTCGAACAGACCCAGTACGGAATGCCGTTCGTCGCCAGCACCCGGCTGCTCTTCTACAACAAGGGCCTCTTCGCGGAGGCCGGTCTCTCGGCGCCGCAGAACTGGGCCGACATCAAGTCGGACGCCGAGGCGCTCAAGGAGCAGGGCGTACCGACCCCGTTCGCCCTCCCGCTCGGCGCCGAGGAGGCACAGGCCGAGACCATGATGTGGATGCTCAGCGGTGGCGGCGGCTACACGGACACGGTCGACGACTCGTACGCGCTCGACTCCGAGCCGAACATCAAGACCTTCGAGTGGCTCCAGACGGAGCTGGTCGGCAAGGGCCTCACCGGTCCCGTACCGCCCGGTGAACTGGACCGCGCCGACGCCTTCAAGGCGTTCACCAGCGGCAAGGTCGGCATGCTCAACGGGCACCCGACGATGATGCAGGAGGCCGAGAAGGCCGGCGTCCAGGTCGGGATGGTGCCGCTGCCGGGCGCCACCGGCAAGTCCAAGTCCACGATGGGTGTCGCCGACTGGATCATGGCCTTCAAGCAGGCCGGGCACCGCAAAGAGGCCGGCAGATTCCTCGACTTCACCTTCGAGGACAAGAACGTGATGGACTTCGTCGGGCAGTACGACCTCCTGCCCGTCACCTACAGCGCGTCCGAGACGATGGTGGCGGACACCGAGCACAAGGAGCTGCGGAAGTTCCTGGAGGCGCTGCCCACCTCGGAGCTGTATCCGTTCGGCAAGACGTCGTGGGCGGGTGTCAGCGAGGACATCAAGAAGAACATCGGCAAGGCGGTGCAGCCCGGCGCGGTGCCGTCCGAGATCCTGGCGAGGATCGGCCGGGACGCGACCACGGCGGAGAAGTCCGAGTAGCGTGTCACCCCAATGACACCGCCCGCGCCTACTCCCGAGCCCCAGCCGCAGCCCGAGCCGGAGCCAGAACTGACCGAGCCCGAGCCCGAGCCCGAACTGACCGAGCGGGACCGGGCCGTCCTCGCCGTGGAGGCCCGCTCGTGGCCCGGCCCCGGCGCCAAGGAGCGCGACATCCGGGAGCGGCTGGGCATCTCGCCGACCCGCTACTACCAGCTGCTGGGCGTGCTCATCGACGATCCGCTGGCCCTCGCTCACGACCCGGTGACCGTCAACCGTCTGCGCCGGATCAGGGACGCCCGCCGCGCCCGCCGCTGAGCGGTGTCTTTCGCCGCCCCCCGGCGGCCCGGCGCGGATAGGCTCGGAGCATGGGCAGCCACTCGCACCCCCTGCCGACCCCCGTCACCTCCGCCGGCGCCGAAGGCCTGGCCGCGCTTCTCGCCCGGCCAGGGAAAGCCGTCGTCGCGCTCGACTTCGACGGCACGCTCGCCGACATCGTCCCCGACCCAGAGAGCGCCCGCGCCCACCCCGGCGCGGTCCCCGCGCTCGTCGCTCTCGCCCCGCACGTCGCCTCGGTCGCGGTGATCACCGGCCGCCCGGCCGCTGTCGCGGTGCGGTACGGCGGCTTCGCCGGCGTACCGGGCCTGGAACACCTCGTGGTGCTCGGCCACTACGGCGCCGAGCGCTGGGACGCGGTCAGCGGCACCGTGACCGCCCCGCCGCCGCACCCCGGGGTCGCCGCCGCCCGTGACGAACTCCCGCGGCTCCTCGAACAGTTCGCGTCCTGGAGCGGTACGTGGATCGAGGAGAAGGGCCGGGCGGTCGCCGTCCACACCCGCAGGGCCGCCGACCCGCAAGGGGCCTTCGACGCCCTGCGCGGACCCCTCGCCGACCTGGCGGCCCGGCACGGCCTGGTGCTCGAACCGGGCCGTATGGTCCTGGAGTTGCGCCCGCCCGGCGTGGACAAGGGCGTGGCCCTTCAGGAGTACGTCCGCGAGGCCGGCGCCGAGACGGTCGTCTACGGCGGCGACGACCTGGGCGACCTCCCGGCCTTCGCCGCGGTCAACGCCCTGCGCGCGCAGGGCTGTCCGGGTCTGCTGCTGTGCAGCGGTACGGGGGACGTCCCCGAACTCGCCGACCAGGCCGACCTGGTGCTGCCGGGCCCTGGCGCGCTGGTCGGTTTCCTCGCGTCGGTGGCGGCCCGCCTCTGACGGGCGGCGCAAACGCCGCGCCGCTCTGCCCAGCCGCTCTGCCCGCTCAGCCGCTCACCAGCGCGTCAAGCTGGTCCAGGAACCACCGCTGCGGCGGCAGCGCCGTCGCGGCGGCGGCCAGGCGCTTCGTGCGTGCCGTGCGGTCGTCGTCGTCCATCGTCAGGGCCTCGTGCAGCGCCGCCGCCGTGGCCGTCACGTCGTACGGGTTCACCACCAGCGCGTCCTCGCCCAGCTCCTCGTACGCGCCCGCCTCCCGCGACAGCACCAGCGCGCACCCGTTCTCGGAGACGACCGGGATCTCCTTCGCGACCAGGTTCATGCCGTCGCGGATCGGGTTTACCAGCGCCACGTCCGCCAGGCGGTACGCGGCGAGCGAGCGCGCGAAGTCGTCCTTGACGTGCAGTACCACCGGTGTCCAACCGGGCGTCCCGAACTCGGAGTTGATCTCGTCGGCCACTTCCTGGACCCGCGCCGTGTAGTCGCGGTAGACCGCGAGGTCCTGCCGGGACGGATAGGCGAACGCCACGTGCGTGACCCGCTCGCGCCACTCCGGCCGTTCGGTCAGCAGCTGCCGGTACGCGTGCAGGCCCCGCACGATGTTCTTCGACAACTCCGTGCGGTCCACGCGCACGATCGTCCTGCGGGGCGCGTCGGCGGTCCCGCCGATCTGCTCGCGAAGCTCGGCGAGGCGCTCGTCCACGTCGGGCCGGTTCGCGCGCTCGCGCAGGAAGTCCGCGTCCGCGCCCAGACCGTGCACGCCGATCCGTGTCTTGCCCGTACCGCCCAGCAGTTCCGTACAGCACGCGGTGAACGCGTCGGCCCAGCGGTGGGTCAGGAACGCGGCGCGGTCCGCGCCGAGGATGCCGCGCAGCAGCTGGCGCGCGACGTCGTCGGGCAGCAGCCGGAAGTAGTCCACCGGCGCCCACGGCGTGTGCGAGAAGTGCCCGATCCGCAGGTCGGGGCGGAGCGCCCGCAGCATGCCGGGCACCAGGGCCAGGTGGTAGTCCTGGATCAGGACGGCCGCACCGTCGCCCGCCTCGTCGGCCAGGGCCTCCGCGAACGCGCGGTTGTACGCCTCGTACGACGCCCACTGCGCCCGGAACCCGCTGCCGAAGGCCGGCTCCAGCGGTGTCTGGTAGAGCAGGTGGTGGACGAACCAGAGCGTGGAGTTCGCGACGCCGTTGTACGCGTCCGCGTACACATCCGGCGGGATCCCGAGCATCCTGACGCGCTGTCCGCCCGTGTCGGCGGTGTCCAGCCGGCCGCCGGTGCGCCGGACCGCCTCGCGGTCGCCGTCGCCGAGGGCCGCGCAGACCCACACGGCGTTCGTGTCGGGGCCGATGGCCGAGAGCCCGGAGACAAGGCCTCCGCCGCCGCGCCCGGCGGTCAGGGCGCCGTCCTCACCGAGCTTGTACGAGACGGGACCGCGATTGGAAGCGACAAGGACCTGGGCGGGCGGCTCGGGGACCATCTCGGAGACCATGTGGCGAAACCTAGCCCTTCGCGGAAACGCTCAAACGTACGGTTTCAGGTCGGCGTGGATCAGCCACGGCCCCTGCCCCTCCCATGGACTGCCGCCACCGCCACCACCCCCGCGCCGACGAGGGCGAGGGCCATGCCACCCAACAACCAGAGTTGTTCAGAGGTCAGGGCCGAAACGGCCATCGCGCTCATGGCGGTCGTCGCGGGCAACGCGCTCATCACAGTCATCGACATACCGGGCAATATAGGCAAATCGATACTTAGATCATACGAACCCGACGGCTAGGCCGCGCGGCGCGCCGCGTACTCCGCGATCTCCCGCATCGGTGGCCGCTCCTCGGTGTCCACCGCGTACGTACGCGCCTCGAAGCCCCCCTTGCCCCGCTCGAACTGCGTCAGCTCCGGCCGCACCAGATGCCCCCGCGACAGCCGCAGCTGCGCCGTCCGGTAGATCGCCGCCGCCATCCGCCCCAGCGCCTGCCCGTCCTGGTGCCGGTGCCTGCGCGCCCCGACGTCGACCTGGCCGAGCGCGTCGAGCCCCACCGTGTGCAGCGCGTCCACCAGCAGCCCCAGCTCCACCCCGTACCCCACGGGGAACGGCAGCCGCTCCAGCAGCGAGCGCCGTACCGCGTACTCACCGCCCAGCGGCTGCACGAAGCCCGCCAGCAGCGGCCAGTGCAGATTCAGCAGCGGACGCGCCACCAGCTCCGTCACCCGGCCGCCCTGCCCCGGCTCGTCGCCGAGCGGGCGGTCGTACATCGCCTTCACGAACTGCACGTCCGGATCGGTGAGCAGCGGCCCCACCGTCCCCGACACGAACCGCGCCGAGAAATCCCTCAGATCCGCGTCCACGAAACAGACGATGTCGCCGCTCGTCACCAGCAGCGAGCGCCACAGCACCTCGCCCTTGCCGGGCACCGCCGGCAGCCTCGGCAGTATGTCGTCCCGGTGCACCACCCGTGCCCCGGCCGCCGCCGCGAACTCTCCCGTACGGTCGGTCGAGCCCGAGTCGATCACGACCAGTTCGTCGACGAGCGGCGCCGGACCGGCCATCAGTTCACGCCGGATCACCGACACGATCGAGCCGACCGTCGCCTCCTCGTTCAGAGCCGGGAGCACCACGCTGACCCGCGCTCCCTGCTTGGCGCCGGCCAGCCGGTCGACCGGCCGCTCCGCCGCAGGCCAGGACCGCCGGGCCAGCCAGCGCTCCACTTCTCGCAGCACGTGATCTCCATCTCGCGGATCGGACGAAGGTCTCAACCGTCCAGGGGTTCGGTTACAGTCTTGAACAACGCGAATGACCGTCGCATGTCGGGGGTCAGGACGCCGACAATCGAATACCGCTCATCCAGAGGGGCAGAGGGAACGGCCCGTTGAAGCCCCGGCAACCCTCCCGCCGACCGCGAGGTCACGGTGGGGAAGGTGCCAATTCCGTCTCGCGGCGAGATGCGTCGCGAGGAAGATGAGGAAAGGGCCTCGCCTTCATGGCTGTGCAGACCGTCCAGCAGAACACTTCCGGCGCTGTCGACCTCGGACCCGCCGCCGCCCTCTCGTGCCGCGAATGCGGGGAGCGCTTCGAGCTCGGCCCGATCTTCGCCTGTCAGAGCTGTTTCGGCCCCCTCGAAGTAGCCTACGACCTCCCGGTGGGCGACCCCGAAGGCCTGAAGAAGCGAATCGCCGCGGGCCCCGACAACATCTGGCGCTACGCGCCGCTGCTGCCCGTCCCCGCCGACGTCGCGTCGAAGCCGAACATCAACCCCGGCTTCACCAAGCTCGTCAAGGCCGACAACCTCGCCCGTGAGCTGGGTGTCACCGGCGGCCTGTACGTGAAGGACGACTCCGGCAACCCGACGCACTCCTTCAAGGACCGCGTCGTCGCCATCGCCGTCGAGGCCGCCCGCGCCTTCGGCTTCACCACGCTCTCCTGCTCCTCCACCGGCAACCTCGCGGGCGCCGTCGGCGCCGCCGCGGCCCGTGCCGGCCTCCGCTCCTGCGTCTTCATCCCGCACGACCTGGAGCAGGGCAAGGTCGTCATGGCCGCGATCTACGGCGGCGAACTCGTCGGTATCGAGGGCAACTACGACGACGTCAATCGCTTCTGCTCCGAGCTCATCGGGGACCCGCTGGGCGAGGGCTGGGGCTTCGTCAACGTCAACCTCCGCCCGTACTACGGCGAGGGCTCCAAGACCCTCGCGTACGAGATCTGCGAGCAGCTCGGCTGGGAGCTGCCCGACCAGCTCGTCATCCCCGTCGCGTCCGGCTCGCAGCTGACGAAGATCGACAAGGGGCTCAAGGAGCTGATCGCGCTCGGCCTGGTCGAGGAGAAGCCGTACAAGATCTTCGGCGCGCAGGCCGAGGGCTGTTCTCCGGTCTCGGTCGCCTTCAAGGCGGGCCACGATGTCGTACGGCCGCAGAAGCCGAACACCATCGCCAAGTCACTGGCGATCGGCAACCCGGCCGACGGCCCGTACGTCCTGGACATCGCCCGCCGCACGGGCGGCGCCGTCGAGGACGTGAACGACGAGCAGGTCGTGGACGCGATCAAGCTGCTCGCGCGCACCGAGGGGATCTTCGCCGAGACGGCGGGCGGGGTGACCGTGGGTGTGACGCGCAAGCTCATCGAGGCGGGGCTGCTCGACCCGGCGCTCACCACGGTCGTACTGAACACGGGTGACGGGCTCAAGACGCTGGACGCCGTCGCGCCGACGACGGGGCCGACCGCGACGATTCCGCCGAGCCTCGACGCGTTCCGCGCCGCCGGCCTGGCGCGTTGAGCCGTTGAGCCCCTCAAGAAGCCGCTACTCCCCGGAAGGCAGAAACCGATGAGCGTGAACGTCCGTATCCCCACCATCCTCCGTACGTACACCGGCGGAAAGGCCGAGGTTCCGGCCGAGGGCACGACCCTCTCCCAGGTCATCGAGTCCCTGGAGTCGAACCACCCGGGCATCGCCGCCCGTGTCCTGGACGACCAGGGCAAGCTCCGGCGCTTCGTCAACGTGTACGTGAACGACGACGACGTCCGCTTCGAGCAGGGCCTGGAGACCGCCACCCCGGACGGCGCGGGGATCTCGATCATCCCGGCGGTCGCCGGCGGCTGAGCGAGGGGCCGGACAGCGGCACCCGGCCGAACGGCAGCGCCCGGCCGAACGGCACGCACAGTGAACGGCGTTGCCCCCTCCGCGAGAGAAGTGGAGGGGGCAATTCCATGAGGTTGAACGCGATAGAGTCGGGGTAGCCCCGCCGCCGCCGGTGTCGCGACCGTGCCCCGAGCATATGAGTTCGCGACAAGATGCGGTCAAAGTGTGGACGCTGTTTGCGCGGTTCCTTGCGCTTTGCCCGGCCCGACTTGCCCCTGGTAGCCCGGCATTTCACCTCTTTGCGTGTTGTGGCATGCCCATAATTCTCGTCCGATTGACCTGTTGCAGAGGGCAGTTGGGCAGATACATTCAGCCGCGGTCGACGCGTTCCGGCGCGAAGTGCGGTCCCGCGCAGGGGCCAGTAATAGGGGAGTTGGGCATGGCTCAGGGCACCGTCAAGTGGTTCAACGCGGAGAAGGGCTACGGCTTCATCGCGGTCGACGGTGGTGCGGATGTTTTCGTCCACTACAGCGCGATCCAGATGGACGGTTACCGCACCCTTGAAGAAGGTCAGCGAGTTGAGTTCGAGATCTCGCAGGGCCAGAAGGGTCCGCAGGCGGACATGGTCAAGCTCGCCGTCTGATTCCGGCGCGATCGGCCAACGACGCACTCACACACGAGGGGCTCGCATCCCAAGAGGGGATGCGGGCCCCTCGTGCGCGCGCGGTCCGCGCGCGGGGCTGTGCGCGCGGGGTCAGGGGGGTGCGCCGCTCGGGAGTCGCTTGCACTCAAGGGGGTCGAGTGCTAATCATTGGCGTTAGCACTCTGCAGGTGAGAGTGACAACTTATGGACCGGGTCAGCGAGGCCCGAGAGCCTGTGGGGCAAGGAACCGCAAGGCTCTTCGGCCGTCCGTCGCGGGCGCCGACACGGTCCGGAGCAATCCACCCCCTGTCCGGGAGGACCACTTCACATGGCCAAGATCATCGCGTTCGACGAGGAGGCACGGCGCGGTCTCGAGCGCGGGATGAACCAGCTCGCCGACGCCGTCAAGGTAACCCTTGGCCCCAAGGGCCGAAACGTCGTCCTCGAGAAGAAGTGGGGCGCCCCCACGATCACCAACGATGGTGTTTCCATCGCCAAGGAGATCGAGCTCGAGGACCCGTACGAGAAGATCGGCGCCGAGCTGGTCAAGGAAGTCGCCAAGAAGACGGACGACGTCGCCGGTGACGGTACGACCACCGCGACCGTCCTGGCCCAGGCCCTGGTCCGCGAGGGCCTGCGCAACGTGGCCGCCGGCGCCAACCCGATGGCCCTCAAGCGCGGTATCGAGAAGGCCATCGAGGCCGTCTCCGGTGCCCTCCTTGAGCAGGCCAAGGACGTGGAGACCAAGGAGCAGATCGCTTCGACGGCCTCCATCTCCGCCGCCGACACCCAGATCGGCGAGCTCATCGCCGAGGCGATGGACAAGGTCGGCAAGGAAGGCGTCATCACCGTCGAGGAGTCGCAGACCTTCGGTCTTGAGCTTGAGCTCACCGAGGGCATGCGCTTCGACAAGGGCTACATCTCGGCGTACTTCGCCACCGACATGGAGCGTATGGAGGCGTCGCTCGACGACCCGTACATCCTGATCGTCAACTCCAAGATCGGCAACGTCAAGGACGTCCTGCCGCTCCTGGAGAAGGTCATCCAGTCGGGCAAGCCGCTGCTGATCATCGCCGAGGACGTCGAGGGCGAGGCGCTGTCCACGCTCGTCGTCAACAAGATCAAGGGCACCTTCAAGTCCGTCGCCGTCAAGGCCCCGGGCTTCGGTGACCGCCGCAAGGCGATGCTGAACGACATCGCCATCCTCACCGGCGGCACGGTCATCTCCGAGGAGGTCGGCCTCAAGCTGGAGAACGCCGGTCTCGACCTGCTGGGCCGCGCCCGCAAGGTCGTCATCACCAAGGACGAGACCACCATCGTCGACGGTGCCGGTGACAGCGAGCAGGTCGCCGGCCGCGTGAACCAGATCCGTGCCGAGATCGAGAACTCGGACTCGGACTACGACCGCGAGAAGCTCCAGGAGCGCCTCGCGAAGCTGGCCGGCGGCGTGGCCGTCATCAAGGCCGGCGCCGCGACCGAGGTCGAGCTCAAGGAGCGCAAGCACCGCATCGAGGACGCGGTGCGCAACGCCAAGGCCGCCGTCGAGGAGGGCATCGTCGCCGGTGGTGGCGTGGCTCTGCTCCAGGCTTCCTCGGTGTTCGAGAAGCTGGAGCTCGAAGGCGACGAGGCGACGGGCGCCGCTGCCGTCAAGCTCGCGCTGGAGGCCCCGCTCAAGCAGATCGCGGTCAACGCGGGGCTTGAGGGTGGCGTCATCGTCGAGAAGGTCCGCAACCTCAAGATCGGTCACGGCCTGAACGCCGCGACCGGCGAGTACGTCGACATGATCGCCGAAGGCATCATCGACCCCGCGAAGGTCACGCGTTCCGCCCTGCAGAACGCGGCGTCCATCGCGGCGCTGTTCCTCACCACCGAGGCCGTCATCGCCGACAAGCCGGAGAAGGCCGCCGCCGGCGGCGCGCCGGGCGGCATGCCGGGCGGTGACATGGACTTCTGATCCTGACGGATCGGCGGTTCATGACGTAGCTGTACGGACCGAGGGCGGCACTCCCTGGAAAGGGGGTGCCGCCCTCGGGCGTTCGGTGGGCTCAGCAGCGGGCTTGGCGCGTTCAGCGCTGGAGCTCGCGGTTGAAGACCGCGCGGGACCAGAAGTAGCCGAGCAGGGCGAGACCGGTGCACCAAGCGAGCGCGATCCAGCCGTCGTTGCCGATCCCGGTGCCGAGGAACAGACCGCGCAGGGTCTCGTTGATCGGGGTGAAGGGCTGGTACTCGGCGAACCAGCGCAGGGCCGTCGGCATGGACTCCGGGGGGACGACCGCGCTGCCGAGGAAGGGCAGGAAGGTGAGCGGCAGCGGGGCGTTGCTCGCGGACTCGACGGTCTTGGCGCCCATGCCCATCGCGGCGGACAGCCAGGCCATGCCGAAGGCCAGGAAGAGCAGCAGGCCCATGGCGGCCACCCACTCGACGGCCGAGGCGTCGGGCCGGAAGCCGATCGCGAGGGAGACGCCGGTGATCAGGAAGAGCACCGCGGCGACCTGGAGGACGCTGCCGAAGACATGGCCCGTGAGGATGGCGCCGCGGGAGATCGACATCGTACGGAAGCGGTTGACGATCCCCTCGGTCATATCGGTGCAGACGGAGACGGCCGTCACGACGGCCCCGGAGGTCGCGGCCATCAGGATGATGCCGGGCACCAGGTAGTTGATGTAGTCGCCGCGGTCGCCGCCCCCGCCGATGCCGGCGCCGAGGGCGCCGCCGAAGACGTACACGAACAGCAGCAGCATCAGCAGTGGCATCACGAGGATCGAGATGGTCATCGACGGATATCGCTGCATGTGCTTGATGTTGCGGCGCAGCATCGTCAGGGAGTCGCGCATCGCGTACGAGCGGGCGGAGTTGGCGGCCTTCGCGGACTTGGCCGGGGTGAGGGTGGCGGTGCTCATCGGTTCGACTCCTTGCGGGCGGCGGGGAGGGTGGTGCCGGCGTTCTGCGCGCCGGTCAGGGTGAGGAAGACGTCGTCCAGGTCGGGGGTGTGCGTGGTGAGCGACTCGGCCCGTAGGCCGGTGCTGTCGAGGATGTCGAGCAGGGCACGGAGATTGGCGATCGAGCCGTCGCTGGGGATCTGGAGGGAGAGCGACTCGTTGTCGCGGGTGGCGACGCCGAAGGCGGAGGCCGCGGCGTGGAGGTGGCTCTCGTCGGTGAACCGGAGGCGGACATGGCCGCCCGGGATCAGCCGCTTCAGCTCCTCGGCGGTGCCCTCGGCGACGAGCTTGCCGTGGTCCAGCACCGCGATGCGGTCGGCGAGTTGATCGGCCTCCTCCAGATACTGCGTGGTGAGGAAGATGGTCACGCCCTGGTCCGTGACCAGGTTCCGGATGAGCTCCCACACGACGCGGCGGCTGCGCGGGTCGAGGCCGGTGGTCGGCTCGTCGAGGAAGATGATGCGCGGCCGGCCGACCAGGGTCATCGCGAGGTCGAGCTTGCGGCGCATACCACCGGAGAAGGTCGCGACGTTCTTGCGGGCCGCCTCGGTCAGCTCGAACCGCTCCAGGAGCTCGGCGGCGCGGCGGCGGCCCTCGGCGCGGCTCAGGTGGTGCAGGTCGGCCATCAGGAGCAGGTTCTCCTCGGCGGTCAGCAGGCCGTCGACGGCGGCGAACTGGCCGGTGACGCCGATCCGGTCGCGTACGGCGTCGGCGTCGGCGGTCACGTCGTGGCCACCGATCCGCGCCTCGCCCGAGTCGGCGGAGATCAGCGTGGAGAGGATCTCCACGGTGGTGGTCTTGCCCGCGCCGTTGGGGCCGAGGAGGGCGAAGACCGTGCCTTCGGGGATCCGCAGGTCGACGCCGTCGAGCACGACCTTGTCGCCGTACGACTTACGCAGGCCGAGCGCGGAGATGGCGGTTGCGCGGGTGGGGCCGGCCGCTGTGGTCGGGGTGTTCATGGGAGCGGGCCCTTCTTTTGAGGGGTTCGGGACTGCTGGTGGGCGTGGGGTGGCGCCAGGGTTTGGCGTCGTGCTGCGCTTGCGTCACCATGATGGCACAAGAGTGGCGCCATAGCGAGTCATTGTGGCGCCATCGTGGTTTTGGGGTGGTGTGAGGGTCCGGGCCGGCTCGTGCCGCCGGCCCGGAGCGGAGCGTCAGGCGCGGCGGATCACGATGTCGCCGACGCTCGTGCGGCCGTGGATCTCGACCCTCTCCTCGGACTGCTCGGGGCCCCGCGCGCGTCCGAGTTCGTTGCGGACGCGGCCCGCCCTGGCCTCCACGTCCAGCCAGGCCGCGGTGCCCTTGGCGATGCCGATCTCCAGTCCTCCCGCCGAGGACTCCACGGTGATCCGCCCCCGTGTCACCTGGTCGATACGGATGGGGCCGTTCGATGTCCTGGCGGTGACCGAGGACTCCGCGCGTACGACGCAGACGGGGCCGTTGGTGGAGGTCACCTCCAACTCGCCGGTGGCCTCGCCGATCGTGGTCTCGCCGTTGTTGTTCCTGACGGTCGCGTCCCCGCCGATCCGGCCGACCCGTACCCGGCCCGACCCGTGGATCTCGGTCCCGCCCGTCACGCGGTCCACCGTGATGTCGCCGTGCGCGGTCTTCAGCCGTACGGCCGTGGCCTCTTCCAGGTGGATGTCCCCGGCGCCGGACGTCAGACGGCAGTTGCCGAACGGTCCCTCGCTGATGAGGTCGCCGAGACCCGTGCTTCCGATCGGCTCCGAGCCGGCGGGCAGTTGGACGGTCACGTCGACCGACCCGGTCCTGGTGAAGGGCGAGTGGCTCTTGGGGCCCTTGACGAGCAGTTCGCCGTCCGCGTATGCGACTTCGGTGTCCTCGGCGGCGAGTACGTCCCGCTTGTCGCCGGGGTCGCTCGGCGCCACATCGACCACGGTGTCGGTGCGCTTGCCGGCGATGATCCGGGCCCGTCCGACCTCGATCCTGACGGTGGCGGAGATGGCTTCGGTGGTGTCGAAAACAGGCATGGCTGTGCCGTCCTTCTGATGAGTGAAGTGCGTTGATAAGGGGGTGAGTTGAGGTGCCATCCGGGTCCTCGGGCCGTCAGCCGACCCAGCCGGTGAAGCGCTGCCCGGCCGCCGCGCCGAGGCCCGTCGTACGCCGTCGGTCCGCCGTGGTTTCCAGGGCGGCGGCGACGGAGCGGACCAGCCAGGCGTTGACCGACAGGCCCTCGCGGCCCGCGGCTTCCTCGACCCGGTGCTTGAGCTGGGCGGGCGGGCGGAAGTTGATGCGCGAGGTGCCGCGCTCGTCGGTCTCGTGCTCGTGCGGAACCGGAGGTGCCGGTGCCCGTACCGGGATGTCGACGGCGTCGAAGGCGTCTATGGCCGGTGGCACGGTCACCACGAACACGGGGTCGCGTCCACGCAGCCGCAGGTCCACCGAGCCGGGTGCCAGCTCGCGGGTGACCTCGTCCATCGCGTCGGACAGGGCGTTGAGCAGCGCCAGCCGGACGGCCGATTCGAGCGGGCCGATGAGCCGTTCCGTCAGGGCGAGGGTTTCGTCATCGCCCGCCTCGGCACCGACTCCCAGCTCATGGCGGAGGTTGTCGACGTACGGGGCGAGGTCCATGACGTAATAGTGGCACCATCGTGGCGCCATGGCAAGTCATCTGGCGCCACCGGGCGCCAATGTGTTGTCGGGGTGGTGTCGGGGGTCCTTCCTGTGGCGCTATGGCCTCACCGGGCGGTACGGCGGGATCGGGCGGGAGTCCGTCGAGACCGCGACGTACGCCAGGCCGTCGTACTCCTCCGACAGCCGGACCGCAGTGACCTCGCGCCGGTAGAACCAGCGCGTCACCAGCGCGCCGAACGTCCGCGTCCCGTGCGTGGCGCCGACCCACTCCCGTACGGCGGCGGGCGCGTCGTCCGTCTCGGCCGCGCGCAGGTCCAGCAGATGGTCCGCCGGTGTGGCGGCGGCGAGTTGGGCCTCCACCGTGGTCTTCGGCGCGGGGCCGATCGGGTTGCCATCGGCGATACGGCCCGTCAGCGCGCCGACGCCGCTCCAGGGCCCCGGCCAGAGGCGGTGGGCACGGAAGGTGCCCTCGCCGAAGAGGAGCCCCATGGCGTAGTACGCGTCGCCGTACCGCTCGCGCAGGTGGCCGCCGAGCGGCGCCGGCGCCTCGGCGTCGTCCGTACGGCCCTTCGCCACATGGCTGTTGTGGCCCCAGAGCACCACCTTGGCCGCCGGGTGGTCCAGGATCTCCCCGACCGCCTCGGCCATGTACCGGTCGCGCGCGGCGAGAACCGTGCGCTCCGGGTCGGGGTGCTGTCCGTTGCGCGTCACCAGATCGGCGGCGCGGACCAGGATCCGGGCGTGCCGTACCGCCACCGCACCGGCCGCGGTGTCCTCATGGCCGCGTACGTACTCCAGCAGATTCACCGCGTCGCGCATCAGCTTCTGCTCCGGGTCCGGGCGCGAGCCCGGATACGCGGTGGCGAGCACGCCGAGCGCGGAGTGCAGGGCGGGCAGCCGATCGGGCGCCACGCTGGTCAGGAACGCCTCCAGCACCGCCAGCGAGTCCCCGGCGCGCTGCGGGTCGATGCCGGCGAAGCGGACCTGTTCGCTCTCCGGGCGGCCGTCGTTGTACGTCCGCATCCACTCGATCGTGTCCAGGACCTCTTCGGTCCGCCAGGTCCAGAATCCCAGCCCGGTCAGTACCTGCGCGGCGTCGCCGACACCGCCACGTACGTACGCGTCGACGGCCGGTCCCGCGGACGCGCTCGCCTCCATGGCCAGCGTCGTGAAGCCCAGCTCGGTCACCAGATACTCCAGCAGCCGGTGTTTCAGCTGGAAGAACTCGCGTGTGCCGTGGGTGGATTCGCCCAGACCCACGACCCGTACGCCGTCGAGCACCTCCTTCAGCGGCCGGAGGTCGGTGGTGGGCGCGCCGGCGGTCAGACCGCCGCTCAGGGGCAGGGCGTTCTCCGAGAGCCAGGCCGTCACCTCGCCGGACAGGGTCTCGCGATCATTCGCTGACATGTCGCCGAGGCTACAGCCGGGCGGGGGCGGTATCGGCACGGGGAACTCGGCCGCGGGTGCGGGGCGTTGTCTGTGCGCATAGCGCACCGGAGTTGTCCCTGTCCCCAGGCACCCCGAAGCCCCGGAGGCTCGACGCCATGTCTCTGACACCATCCGACTCTTCCCGCCCCGCCGGCCCCTCGCGCCGGGCCCTGCTCGGCGGCGCGGCAGCCGCCACATTGGCGCTCGCCGCGACGGCGACGGCAGCGGCGGCGGCCGGTGCGGGCGCGGCCACGGCGCACCCGCGCGCCGACCGTCCCGCGCGCCCCGGCCGCCCGTCCTGGCCCACCGACTTCCCGCTGCCCGACGGCTTCCGCCCCGAGGGCATAGCCATCGGCAACGGCCCGTACGCGTACATGGGTTCGCTCGCGGACGGCTCGATCCGCCGCGCCGACCTGCGTACCGGCGAGGGCAGCACCGTCCTGGCGGGCGCGACGGGCGGCGCCGCGACCGGTCTGAAGCTCGACCGGGACGGGCTGCTCTACATCTCGGGCGGCGTGAGCGGTTCGATCCGGGTGCTCGACACCCGCAGGGACCGGCTCACCGCCACGTATCAGCCGACGACGTCCGGCTTCGTCAACGACGTGATCCTGTATGGGGACCGGGCCTGGTTCACGAACTCGAACGCGCCGGTCCTCTACAACGTCCCGCGCGGCGGCAGGCGCCGGGGCAAGGACGACCTGCGCAGCGTGCCGCTCGGCGGCGAGTGGGAGCAGGCGCCCACGGGCATCAGCGCCAACGGCATCGAGACGACGCCCGACGGCCGCGCGCTGATCGTCGTCAACAGCCCGACAGGCAAGCTGTTCCGGGTGGACCCGAAGACCGGACACGCCACGAACATCACCCTCAAGGGCGCGCCCGACGTCGTCAACGGCGACGGTCTCCTGCGCGTCGGCGACCTGCTGTACGTGGTGCAGAACCGCCTCAACCTGGTCACGGTGTTCCAACTGGAAGCCGACGCCCGCAAGGCGACGCTGCGCCGCTCGATCCTCGACCCGCGCTTCGACGTCCCGACGACGGCGGCGCGCATCGGCAACCGCCTCTACCTGGTCAACGCCCGCTTCACGACGACGCCGACACCGGAGACGACGTACAACGCGGTCGCGGTCCAGCTCCGCTAGAAGCACCGGACAGCGCCTGCCGAACCTCACCGAGAAGACGTGCACCGGGCTCCGCCCCGAGCCCGGTGCACCTCAGCGGTGTCAGAAAGGCGGCTCGGCGGCCAAGGTGCCCGTCCAGAGGTGGGTGGACGGCTCGGGGGCGCGCTGTTGGAGGAGCGTTACGGCGTCCTTGATCCGGCCGAGGGTGATGAGGTGGCCGGCATGTGGGGCCGGGTTGGCGGGGGCGTACGGTTCGAGGACGGCGACGGCCTCCTCGGTGCGGCCGGCCTCGGCGAGCAGGTCGGAGATGGTCCACGCCGCGTACGGGGAGTCGCGCTCGGGGTGCGTTCGCGCCCGCTCGATCGCCTCGTCGATCCGGCCGCAGTCGGCCATGAGCTGAAGCCGCAGCCGGAACAACTCCCATTCCTCTTCGCCGTCTTGAAGAGTCCGGCGTGCGTTCAGCGCGTCCAGGTGGGCCAAGCCGTCCTGGGCGCGGCCGTGGTCGGCGTACAGGGTGCACAGCGTGTCGACCAGCCAGTCGTCCGCGCCGCCGCCGGGGGAGTCCACGAGCGCGGCCATCACCTCGATCGCCTCGTCGCCCCGGCCGTGCCGGGCCAGGAGCCGCGCCAGTCCTACCCCGGCGTGATGCCGGCGGAGCGGTGAGTCGGCCGATTCCCGGTACACGGTGATCGCGCCTTCCACGTCGCCGCGCTCCTCCAGCACCTCGGCGAGGCGCCGTGCGGCGTCATCGAGGGGCGCGGACGCCGCGTACGCGCGCAGTTCCCCGATCCGGTCGTGCCTGGCCAGCAGATCGGCCAGTTGGTCGTGGTTGTTGACGGAGGTGATCTCCTGCCGGGTGCGCAGCAGAGATATCGCCTCGTCCACGCGGCCCTGGCGTTCACGGATCGTGGCGAGCAGCCCGATCGCCGTGTCGGGTTGGAGGCCATGGCAGCACCAAGGGCTGTCGCACCGGTGCCCGGCCGGGATCCGGGCGGTCAGGAGGGCGGCGACGGCCTCGTCGTGGGCCGTTCCCCCGGCGATGTCGACCAGGGCGGTGGCGAGGACCCAGTCCTCGATCCCGGCGCTCAGCAACGTGACCGCCTCGTCCTCGCGTCCGTGCCGGGCCAGCAGTCGCGCGAAGAACTCCAGCGCGGTCCCCCCGACCGCGGCGTACGGCCGCGCCAGCTCGATGGCCTCCTCCGCGCGCCCCCAGCTCTCCAGCGACTCCGCCTTGGCGCGGGCGGCGGGCCACCAGCCGGTGGTGACGTACGGAGCGAGTACGTCCAACGCCTCCGCCTGCCGGCCCCGGTCCCCGAGCAGCCGCGCCCATTCACGCGCGCAGAACCATTCGCCGCGGCCGGCCTGGTACTCCACCTCGTCCTCATGACCGAGTTCCAGAAGCCGTGCGACGAGGAGCGGAGGAATGCAGCCGGACTGGGTCCGGGCCCGTTGGTCAAGAACAGCAGCGTCCATGAGGGTGCACCCTAGCCATCGGAGAGCGGCTCGTCACCCCAGGTCACCGGGGGTTACTTAGGGCACCCTTTCCTCTTGCGGGGGATGCCTGGTACATATGGAAGTGTTCCATCGGCACATCGGAAGTCTTGCCATGAACCAGGAAAAGCCCGACAACGACCTCACCCCTTTCACGTTCGACCTGACCCCCGACGAAGCCCGGCGGCGGGCCGAGGTCCTGGCCGCGCTGGGGCCCGACTGGGACCCGGTGGAAGCCCTCCGCGGCGAGGACGAGGCGTACGCGCTCCTCTACTCGGGGCTGGACGACGAGCAGCAGCGCATCTACGACCGGCTCGTGGCGGCCGGTGTCCTCCCAGGGGACGAGCCGGGCCGTGCGGCTACCCATTGACCCCCAGGCGGACCCCTCCCGCCGCGCCTGGCTCCCCTGCCCGGTCTGCGACGACGCCCGCCACTGCGAAACGTGCGCGTCCCGCCGCAACTGCGGCGACCACTGGCGCTACCTGATATCCAACAACGGCCCGGTACTCCACCTCCAGTGCCCCCACTGCACCCACACCTGGTCCCTCAACACCCGCCCGGACACGGCGCGTTGACACCCGTCGCCGGCCGGCGGGCTCACGGGTAGAGGCCCGCCCGGAAGGTGAAGGAGACCAGTTGGGCGCGGTCGCGGGCGCCTACCTTGGTCATCGCTCGGACCGCGTGCGTCTTCACCGTGAACGGGGACACCGACATCTGCGCCGCGATCTCGTCGTTGCCGAGGCCGCTCGCGACCAGGATCACCACGTCCCGTTCCCTGGGCGTCAGAGCGCCGAAGCGGCGGAGCAGTTCCTTGTCGATCACCGGCGGCGGGCTGTCCGTCATGTGACCGATGAGCGCGGCCGTCGCGGCGGCCGACAGCGCGCCGCCGCCCGCCACGACCTCGGTGATTCCAGCGACGAGTTCGGCAGGGCTCACGGTCTTGCTCAGGAAGCCGTTGGCGCCCGCGCGCAGGGCGGCCAGAACGATGTCGTCCTGGTCGAACGTGGTCAGCACGATCACCCGCGTCTTCTCCGGCGGATGCTCCGCGCGGATCCGGCGCGTGGCCTCGACACCGTCGATGCCGGGCATCCGGATGTCCATCAGCACCAGGTCGACGGGGTGGTTCCGGAGATAGGGGACCACCTGGAGCCCGTCCGAGAGATCAGCCGCGACGACGAGACTCGGGTCGAGCCGGAGCATCGTCCGGATCCCGGCCCTGATCTCGGCCTGGTCGTCGACGATCAGAATCCGTGTCATCGGACGACGGCCCCCAGCGGGCTGAACTCCGCGTGCACCCGGAACCGCCCGTCGTCGCTGTCGATCGTCAGCCGCCCGCTGGAGGACTCGACGCGTTCCCGCATCCCCACGAGCCCGAGCCCGCTGCCCGGGTCGGCGCCACGGGGTGAGCGACCCACGCCGTTCTCCACGGTGACGCGGATCCTGCCGTCCTGCTCCCGCACATCCACTGTCGCCGTCCCCTCCCCGTGCCGGTAGGCATTGGTGAGCGCTTCCTGAACGACCCGGTAGACCGTCACACCGACGCTCGGCTCCACGAAACCGGCCGGGATGTCGAGGGACGGCCGCACGTCGAGGCCGATGCTCTCGAAAGAGGCGATGAGTCCTTCCAGGCCGCTCAGCGCCGGTGTCGGCCGGAGCGCCTCCTCGCCGGAGGCGTCGTCCCCGAGGCGCAGAAGCGCGAGGATGCGCTGCGTCTCCACGACGACGGTACGGGCGCTGGCCCTGGCCGACACGAGGGCCTGCCGGGAGGAATCGGCGTCATCGGGCAGCCCGATCTCCGCCGCACCGAGGTGCAGGCTCAGCATCGCGACCTGGTGGCCGATGACGTCGTGGAGGTCCCGGGCGATACGGAGCCGTTCCTCGGTCACCCGCCGGGTGGCTTCGATCTCGCGGGTGGCGATGGCGATCTCGGCCCGTTCGTCCAGCGTCCACCAGTGCTCCCGGTGGATACGGAGCGCGGCCCCCGTCGCACCTCCCGCCACAGCCGAGAAGAGGGCGGCGGCTCCCACGACCGCGCCACCGCGGAATCCTCCGAGCGTCATGAACGCCCCCAGGAAGAACGCCGCCACGATGGCGGTTCCGACCAGCGGCTGCTTGCCCCTGAGGGTGACCGAGAACAGCACCAGCACGGCCATCATCCACACCGACAGGGGGTCGTGCCCCACCGCCGTCACGGCGAAGGACGCGCCGCTCGTCACGACCAGTCCCGCCCACGGCTTCCACCACGAGAGGGTCACCCCGCCGCCGGCGAGGAGCACGGACAGGGCCGTCGGCCAGTCCGACCCCCGCACGATCGCCGCCACGATCTGCCCGGTGAACACCAGCGCGGCCACCGCGTAGGCGACCCGGTGCAGCACCTCGGGGCGGCGGACCCACAGCGGTGCCGCGGGCCCGTCCTGACTGTTCTGCGACGTGACCATGAGCCGATTCTCGTTCGCGTGAGCGGTGGCCGTGTACTTCGAACGATGTAGACGCGGAAGTACTTCGTTCGAAGTACGCGGCCCCTCCCGAGGCCGCTGAGACTCGTCGTCGAGGCGACCGTCTCACTCCGTCACCATCACAACGGGACACCTGATGACTCAGACCACCGTAACTCCGACCCTGGCAACGGCGACGCCCTCCGGGCTCCGCTCGCTCCACCTGATCCGGGTCGCCTTCTCCCTGATCTGGGTGGCACTCGTCTTCTCGACCTCCGCCAAGCTCGTGTCGGCGGACGAACCCACCGTGATCGCGGCCGTGCTGCTCTTCGTCTACCCCCTGTGGGACGCCATCGCCACGCTCCTTGAGCGCCGTATGGCCAGCACAGGCTCCACGGACAGCGTCAGTACGATCAACCTGGGACTCGGCCTCGCCGCCACCGCCGGAATGGTCGTCGCCGCCTTCTCCACCATCGGGACAGCGCTTCTCGTCTTCGGCGTCTGGGCCCTTCTCGCCGGAGCCCTCCAGCTCATCGTGGCGATCCGCCGCTGGCGCACCGTCGGTGCCCAGTGGCCGATGGCCATCAGTGGCGGACAGTCCGTTCTCGCCGGTGCCGGCATCGCCGCCATGTCCGCGTCGGAGACGAGCAGCCTGTCCACCGTCGCCGGATACTCGGCCTTCGGCGCCTTCTGGTTCCTCGTCTCCGTCATCGCCCTGACCGTCCGGGGCCGCAGGAACACCGGCCGCTAGGACGCGGCGGAACCCGACAGGTCCCTGAGCACCCGCGTCGTCACGGTCAGTTCCGGCACCAGCGCGGCCAGTGTCTGTCCGTCCGGGGTGTGTACGTACACCGTGTTGTAGCAGGGACCATCGGTTCCGCCCCTCGGGAACGGCAGCCCGGCGACCCGCCAGTCGGCGCTCCAGGGCAGATGGCCGCCGTCCGCGTCGTAGATTCCCTCGCGCGTCAGCGTCAGCTCACCCAGCCGCACCTTGCCCTCCCGCTCGTACATGGCGCGGATACGCCGGGTGATCCCCTCCCGGGTGCGGTCGACTATCAGGGTCGACAGCTCCTCCTGCCGGGGCGACCCGAGGAGCGGCAACCGCTCCCCTGTGCCCGCCAGGGCCAGCTCGCAGAGAGCGGGGTGGGTCTTCGCGCCGACGCCGGGGAGAGCGGCCCCGGGGGTGGTGAACTCCTGGCGGTGCCAGACGACTCGTACGGCATCCCAGGGGATCACGAGCCTCCCCTCATGCGTGACGAGTACGAGTCCGTCCGTATACGCCTTGTACGGCCGCGACTTCGGCGGGAACTCGCGTACCGGCGCGCCCGGGTCCGGCCGGTCGCCGCCGTACAACTCCGCGAGCGCGACGTACTGTTCGGCCCCCTCGTCGGCGTCCTCGTAGGCGGGGGCGGGCGGCGGTCCGCCGAGCGGGTTGGACAGGGGCCGCGCGGCCCGCGCCTGCGCTTCGAGGGCGCGGTTCTGGGCCCGGCCCAGGAGCCCGAGTGCGGCCATGACCGCACCCCCGGCCGTGACTCGGTCGCGAAGTATACGAACGTGCTTCCCCGCTCCAGAACGCTAAACCTTTCCAGTAATGTGAAGGTTCCGGCGTGGGCCGCCGTCCGCGCGATTTCCTGCTGAGGGAGAGCGGCATGAAGATCGGAGAGCTGTCCGAGAAGACGGGTGTCTCGACGCGGTTGCTTCGTTACTACGAAGAGGTCGGCATCCTGACCCCGTACCGGAGCGCCAACGGCTACCGCGGCTACGGCGAGCCGGCCATCGACCGTGTCCTGCAGATCCGCGAACTCCTCGAAGTCGGCCTGACGACGGAGATGATCCGCGAGGTGCTGCCCTGTCTCGGGAAGGCGAAGGACGAACCGCCGCCCGAGGACTGCCCGGCGGCCAAGGACCTGGACGGGCTGCGACGTCAACTCAGCAACGTCAAGCGACGCATTGACGTGCTCCAGCGCAACCAGCGCGCGATCGAGGTCTATCTGCGCACCTGGGAGCACGCCATGGCCGGTACGCCTCAGCCGGCCGATGAGGTCCCGCGCGCGAACGTCCCCTGACGGCCGGCATGGCAGCCGGGCTTGACCTTCACACTAGTGTCAATCTTTAGCTTCGGCTGGGTAGAGCAATCCGCTGAACAGCGCAGGGAGACACTGCATCCCCAATGCCTTGACAGGAAAGACCGCGCTCGTGACCGGAGGGTCACGGGGCATCGGTGTGGGGATCGCCCGTGAACTGGCACGCGAGGGTGCGAGCGTCGCCATCACCTACCGGAAGTCGCGTGAGAAGGCGGAAGAGGTCGTCGCCGAGCTGGCCGCCCTCGGGGCGAAGGCGGTCGCCGTGCGGGCGGACCAGGCCGATCCCCACAAGGCGTCGACCGCGGTGGAACAGGCCGCCGAGTTCCTGGGCGGCCGTATCGACGTGCTGGTGAACTCAGCCGGAGTCGCCGTGATGGGCACGGTCGACCAACTGGACCTGGACCTTCTCGACGGGGTCCAGAACATGTTCGCCACCAATGTGATGGGGACGGTCGTCACCACCCATTCCGCGACGCGGTATCTGCCCGACGGCGGGCGCGTCATTCTGGTGGGAAGCACGGTCGCTGAGCGGATTCCCACCCCTGGCGTCGCCGCATACGCGGCGAGCAAGGCGGCGATCGACCAGCTCGGTCGCGGGTGGGCGCGCGACTTCGGCCCGCGCGGCATCACCGTGAACGTGGTGCGGCCCGGCGCGACCGACACGGACATGAACCCCGCGGACGGTCCGTTCGCGGCCACCCAGGTGGCCATGACGCCGCTCGGGCGCTTCGGCAGGACCGAGGACATCGCAAAGGCGGTCGCCTTCCTGGCGAGCGAGGAGGCCGCGTTCATCACGGGCGCGCTGCTGACCGTCGACGGTGGATCGAGTATCTGAGCCCAGGTCGCGCGGAGCTCCGGTGCTGGACGGCACCGGAGCCTTGCCGCGTCTTCACACGGCGGCGTCGGTACCTGTCTTGAGGCTCGTTACGAAGGCGGACCAGGCCTGGGCCGGGAAGACGACGCCGGGGAGTTCGGGGGACTTGGAGTCGCGTACGGGGACTATGTCGGCGAGACCATCTGCGACTTCGAGGCAGTTGCCGCCGCTGCCGTCGCTGTGGGTCGACTTGCGCCAGGCGCCGACCTCAAGGCAATTGCCGCCGTCGCCGCCGCTGTACGTGGACTTGCGCCAGGTCGCCATCTCCAGGCAGTCGCCGCCGCTTGCACCGCTGTAGGTGGACTTGTGCCAGGTCGCTGCGCTCAGGTCGTACTCAAGGCTGCTGCGCTTCATGGTCGTAATCCTCCGCCAACTGTTCGATGAGGGCCAGGGACTCGCGCGGTGACAGCGCGCTGGCCCCGACCAGATCGTATGCCAGCTCGTACTGCGCCACCGAGGCTGGATCGTCCAGTAGTTGGCCTGAGCCCATGCTCTGGAGGTAGGCGAGCGGAGGGGCATCAGAGAAGGACATCAGCTTCAGTGCGCCCTCAAGAGCCATGTGAGCGCCAGCGCTGAATGACAGCACTTGCACAATGACTCGGTGACGGCGTGCCAGGCTCACCACCCGGCGTAGTGCCTCCGCCATTACAGTGGCGTCGCCCACCTGCCGTCGCAGCGTCGCCTCGTCCAGAACTCCCCAAAACAGTGGGGTCGTTGGATCCGACAGCAGCTTGGCTCGCTCCAGTCGAGCTTCGACCAGTTCGTCAATCACGTCCTGCGTGGCAGTCGGACGACCCGCACGGAACACCTCTCGCGCATACGCCTCCGTCTGCAACAGCCCCGGAATCAGCAGCGGTGCGTACTCCTTGATCGCCGTCGCGATCGCCTCAGCCTCCGCCGCGTCGGCGAAGTGGTCCGGGTACTTCGACTTCGTCGCCGCGTCGCAGTTCCGCTCGAAGAACCCCGCCGTGCCCAGGATCTCGTCGAACTTGACCGCGTACTCCAGTTGCATCCGCCGCGTACCCCCCTCAAGTTGGCCGATGAACGCCCCACTCACGAACAGCGGTGCGCCCAGCGCCTCCTGGGTCATCCCCGCCCTCTCGCGTGCGTGCCGCAGCTCCGCTCCCAGCAGCGCTCGTGGTGAGGACGACGGGTCGAGCTTCTTGGGGCCGGGCATGGCAACTCCCATCAACGGCACGTTAATCACGTGGGCTTGTTGGCCGAATGTCTCTGTTCAGGCTAACCACAGCCAACCACGCTGTGTGGTGAAAGAGGGCACTCAGAGTGGAGGTTGGCGTTCAGTGGACAAGACTGCGAAAGAGCGGCGCAAAGTGGCCGCGGATCAGGTAAAGGCGGCCGAGGAAGCCGTCGCGCAGCTGAAGTCCGGGCTCGCGGCGGCCGGGATCAAGCTCCCGTCGCTGCGGGTCGACCCGGTCTCGTGCGCGGGCAACGAGCCGGCCAATCCGCTGGTGGAGCTGGGGCGTTGCAACCTGGCGACCGCGCGGCAGATGGCGGCGGCGCTGGAGGAAGGGGCCCGGCCATGAGCGGCTGCGCGGGCGGTGGGTTCGTGCCGGTGGTCGGGACGTACGCGGTGGATTCCCGGGACGGACGTGTCGGGCAGGTGATGGCGCTGGAGGACGACTGCGTACAGCTACGGCCGCCGGGCGGTGGTGTGGAATGGGACGTTCCACCGGGCTGGATCCATCCGGCCCCGCCGAACGAGCTGCTGCGCGCGAAGGTCACGGAACTGAACCGCGCCCGCCGCTTGCCGTGAGGCCGGCGTGGGGGGCGCTTCCCCGGGCGGGTCGGCCGCCCGGGGGAGCGGGGACGGCAGGTCGCTGCGTTCGTCACTCGATCGTGGGACGCTGGACGGGGGTGGGCGAGGCTGCCCACCTGTCGATCTACGCTCGCCTTACTCAGGCCACAGAGAAGGGACCCGCGATGACCGCCGCGATGGTCGAGAAGGACCCGTCATCTGAGTTCCGCCCGTGGGAGTACCTGCTGGAGACATGGCGTGAACTGGACGTGCCCGACGGGTGGCGCGCCGAGATCGACGAAGGGCAGATCGTCTTGGTACCGCCGCCGCACAGGCATCACAACGGCATCGTGGAACTCGTCCAGTCCCGCCTGTATCGGGGTCTTCCTGACGACCTCGGCATCTACCAGACCCAGGGCGTGCACATCGCACCGCTCGACAAGCTTTACATCCCGGATCTGGTGGTAATGCCGCGAGAAATGATCAACACGGAAGAGTCAGATGAGGAGGGCCCGGTCGACGCCTCCGAAGCCCTGCTCATCGTGGAGATCACCTCGAAGGGCAACGCGCGGGACGACCGGACCAAGAAGTACCGGGCCTATGCCCGCGCGCTGGTCTCGCTCTACCTGCTGATCGACCGGTTCGACACACGCGGACCCGTCGTCACGCTCTTCACCGAGCCCAACGAGGACGGTACGTACAAGCACTCCGAGCAGGTGCCGTTCGGGAAGTCCATTGCCCTGCCGGAGCCGTTCGGGACGACGCTGGATACCGCCGCCTTTCCCGCGTGAACGCCGCTCGGAGCAGGCGACCGGGGTGGATCACGCGTTGCCCGCGTCGTCCTCGCCGAAGACGCGGCGGAACGCCTCGTCGTGCGGGACGCCGAGCGATTCGCCGCGAGCTTGCCGCTCCCGGTAGGCGGCCAGAGCGTGCGCCTCTTCAACTACGAGGGCATTCGCGAGTGTTTCACCGGTCTCCTTACGTACCCCACCGTACCCAGGGGCCTGGCCCCGCGACGCCTCAAGCGCCACCCGCAGGTGCCCGTGCGACGCCGACAGCAGTTCCGCCGCCCGGGGGCCGTCCACCGCGCCCAGGATGGTGAGGATCGCGTTCTTCACCTCGCCGTCCGTCGCCGCCAGTGCCGCCTCGATCTCGTCGTCCGGCGCGCCCGTCGCGAGCGCGACGATGCGGCGGGAGCGGGCCCGCAGTTTGTCGTTGGACGCGCGGACGTCGACCATCAGGTTTCCGTACGTCTTGCCGAGGCGGATCATCGTGATCGTGGAGATCATGTTGAGGACGAGCTTCTGCGCCGTACCGGCCTTCAACCGCGTTGATCCCGTGAGCAGTTCGGGCCCCACGACGATCTCCAGACCGTGCTCGGCGGCAGCCGCGAGCGGGCTGTCCGCGTTGCAGGAGAGGCCGATGGTGAGCGCGCCCAACGCGTGCGCGTGCTCGACGGCGCCCACCGCGTACGGCGTGCGGCCGGACGCCGAGATGCCGACGACCGTGTCGTTCACGTCCACCTTCAGCTCGTCCAGGTCCGCCGCCGCCAGCTCCTTCGAGTCCTCCGCGCCCTCGACGGACTTGACCATCGCGCCGGGGCCGCCCGCGATCAGGCCGACGACCTCCGACGGGTCGGTGTTGAAGGTGGGAGGGCACTCGCTCGCGTCCAGGATGCCGAGGCGGCCGGCCGTGCCCGCGCCCGCGTAGATGAGCCGGCCGCCACGGGCCATCCGCTCGGCCGTGGCGTCGATGGCGTGGGCGATACGGGGGAGCTGCGCGGCGACGGCGGCGGGGACGGTCTGGTCCTCGCCGTTCATGACGCGGGCGATGTCCTCGGTGGAGCGGCGGTCGATCTCGGCGAGTTCGGGGCGGAACGCCTCGGTGGTGAGGGTGGCGAGCTCGGCGCGGAGTTCGCCGTACGAAGGCATGGAGGTCATGGAGAAGCGGCTCTTTCTGGCGAGCTGGCAGAAACCTGAGGAAGCCCCGTTGATGTGCGGTGACGCGGTACAGCGATGCGCGGGTCAGCGCGTGCGCGGCGCGTGGCGGTGCGCCAGCGCCTCGTAGGACGCGGCGAGCGCGGGTGCGGCCGTCTCGTACGTCCGCTGCGCGACGCCCACGAACAGGCAGTCCACGACGAGGAGTTGGCTCGTACGGCTGGACATCGCCGCCGGTCGCAGCTCGCTTTCGCGGGCCGTGGACGTGGTGAGGACGTGGTCCGCGTACTGGGACACCGCGCCGTCCGGGCGGCCGGTGATGGCGACCGTCGTCGCGCCCCGGTCGAAGGCGACGCGCAGCGGTTCTATGACGTCTCCCGTCGAGCCGGAGTGCGTGATCGCGATGGCGACGTCGCCCGCGCGGAGCTGGACGGCGTTGGTGACGGCGAGGTGCGGATCGCTGTGCGCGTGGGCTATCAGGCCGATGCGCAGGAGCTTCTGCGCGAGGTCCATGCCGACGAGGCCGCTGGCGCCGATGCCGTAGATGTCGATACGGCGGGCGGACGCGGCGGCGGTGATGACGGCGCCGAGCTGGACGGTGTCGAGCGCGGCGGCCGTGTCGGCGAGGGTCTGCTGCTCGTCGTAGGCCAGCTTGGCGACGACGTCGGCGATCGGGTCGTCGACGGCGATGTCGGCGGTGACCGCGGGGGCGGCGCCCGACTCCTGGTGGGCGGCAAGGCCGGCGAGGGCGAGACGCAGATCGCGGTAGCCGGGGTAGCCGAGGAGGCGGGCGGTCCTGACGACGGTGGCCTCGCTCGTGCCGGTGAGCTCGGCGAGACCGGTGACGGTGAGGGCGGCGGTGCCGGCGGGGTCGGCGGCCACGGCTTCGGCGACGCGCTGCATGGAGCGGGTCATGGAGGGCGCGAGGGTGCGGACCTTCGCCGCGAGGGCGGCGGGGGCCGGCGGGGCGCCGCCGCTGTAAATTTCCTTCACGTCACTGGTCACCACTGAAAGATAATTTCAGTGCGCGGGGGCGTCAAGGGTTGCCGCGGTCGCTTGCGGTGGGGCGCGGGGGCGGCGTACGACAATGGGGGCATGGAAGACATGAACCCCCTGGAACAGGCGCTGCACACCGCACGCGCCCTGGTCCTCGCCGACCTCGCGGCGGGTGACGTAGCGCGGCCCGAGATCGTCTCACTGGTGGAAGACGCCGTGTCGCATCGACGCTGGTGGGTGGAGCAGTGGCCGGAGGGGGCCGAGTACGTCGCGGGGCTGATCGCCCAGGACGTACAGGACGCCCTCCTGGAGAGCCACGGGCGGTGGCCGCTCTGCCCCGTCTGCGGCGAGTCCCGGACCGAACTGGCGGCGGAGGGCGGCCCGCACGCGCTGGAGATCGAGCCGGAGCTGGGCCCGGATCCGCACTGGGTGTGCGGGAAGGCGGCGGTCGTGGTGGCTCCGGTGGGGTCGCTGGGCGCGGTGCTGGGGGCCGGGTGACGTGACGGTCTACATCGACCCGCCGACGTGGGCGGGGCACGGGCGGATGTGGTCGCACCTGGTGAGCGATGAGTCGTACGACGAACTGCACACGTTCGCGGCCTCCATCGGCTGCCCGCCCCGCGCGTTCGAACGCGACCACTACGACGTGCCGTCCCACCACTACGGCGCCGCGGTCCGCGCGGGCGCGGTGGAGGTGGGGTCGCGCGAACTGGTCAGCAGGCTGACGGGAGCGGGCCTGCGCCGCCGGAAGAGGTGGGAGGGCCGGGCGCGCTGACCCCGCTGCCCCGCGCGTCAGATGACGGGCGGCCGGCCCAGGCGGGTCATCTGCCACACCGTGGACCACCGCATGGGCCGACGGGGCGCAGGGGCGTGCGCCCGCTTGTGAGGGGATGCCTCGGGAGCTGGTATCACCCTTTCAGTGGCTATGACCTTCATGTGTTGGTTTCTACCTTGACGGAGGCATATCGCATCGGTCTATATCGAGGAGGAACCATGCCGACCATGCGTACCGGCTTCACCACCGTCGCAGTGGCAACACTGCTTGTGGGCGCCACCGCGGCGGTAGCTGCGCAGAGCGACACCAGCACGGGTGGGCACGCGTCAACGGTCACAGGAATCAAGCACCTGCACACCCAGGTCGACCTGCCCGCCGGCATCTGGACCAGCACTCCCCTGGAGGTCACCCTCCCCAGAGCCGGTACCTACGAACTCGACGCAGACGTCCGCGGGCGTCTCTCGGGTGTTCCACCGATCAACACGTTCATCACCGCCCGGCTGTGGAACGTCACGTCCGGCACGGCCGTGCCGGAGAGCGAGCGACTCGTCAACCAGATCATCGACTCCAACACGGGTGACGCCGAGACGGGGAGCAACCAGACCGCACCGATCAGCGAGCTGATCAAGGTGAAGAAGCCGACGAAGATCCGGCTGCAGGCCCAGCGGACCGACGCCACGGGGACGGCGACCGTCGGTCAGATCTACTCCGACGTCAACGGCTTCACCTCCCTCCGCTTTCAGCGGGTCAGCCACTAGCGGAGTTGTCCCTTCCGGATAGATGTGTGGCCCTTGCCCCGGACAGTCCGGGGCAAGGGCCACACGTCCGCGCCCGGCTCCGCCACCCCGTCAGTGGGAGAGGCGCGTCAGCTCGCCGTTGAGGTTGGTGCGGGCCCGCTGCTCCCAGTGGGCCGCGCCGTACGGTGTGCGGAACAGCCTTTCCAGGTCCAGGAGTTGGCGCAGTACCGCCGCCCGGCCCGCCCGGAAGGCGTCGTCCGGGACGAAGTCGTACTCCTCCCGGACCGCGCGTGTGTACGCCTCGTACGCCTCCGGATCGCTCGCCAGGATCGCGAGATCCGCGTCGCACAGCACCTCGCCGTTGGTGTCGCCCGGAGCCGGGTCGTGGGTGACGGTGAGGCGGACGAGGCGGGCGACCTCTTCCGTGAGATCGGCCGGTACGCCCGCGTCGGTGAGCGCGCGCACCGCGACCGCTGCGCTGCGTTCCTCGTTCTCGGAGCGCTCGGGGTGGTAGACGGCGTCGTGGAACCAGGCCGCGAGGCGTACGGCCTGCGGGTCGGCGGCGTGGTCCGCGAGGGTGTCGATGTGGTCCAGGACCGCGACGAGGTGATCGGTGGTGTGGTAGCGGCGCTGGTCCTCGGCCCAGCGGGCGAGGAGGTTGTCGGCGTAGGGGAGCGCGTCGGGGGTGGTCTTCCCGTTCCGCGCCGTTTCGAGGGTACGCAGCCAGCGCATCCGGAGTGCTTCTTGGACTGACATAGGGGCAGAGCCTAGGCCCGCCCGCTCCGCGGCCAGCTCCGCGTTGAACTGGGCGCCCGCCACCAGCGACAGGTTCGACAGCCACACCCAGACCAGAAAGACGACGCTGCCCGCGAGCGAGCCGTAGACCCGGCTGTACGTCCCCGAGTGGGACGCGTACACCGCGAACAGCGCCGACACCAGCAGCCACAGCAGCACCGCGAGCACCCCGCCCGGCAGCGCGCGCCGCAGATGGCGGGTATCGGGCGGGCCCGTACGGAAGACGATGAGGACCAGGACCGCCGCGAGCGCCAGCAGCAGCGGCCACTTCGCCACCGTCCACACCACGGTCGCCGTACTCCCGACGCCCAGCACCGGACCGACCTCGTGGACCACGTCGCCGGTCAGGACCAGCGTGAACGCGGTCGTGACGAGCAGCGTGAGCAGGACGATCGCCGTGATCACGAGGCGCGGGGCCTTGCGCCACGGAGGGCGGTGGTCGACGGCGCCGTTCATCCGATGCAGCGCCCGGCGGAAGACACCGAGGTAGCTGGAGGAGGACCAGAGCGCGCCGACCGCGCCGAAGATCAGCAGCAGCCAGGCCGCGGTGCGCTGGTGCGCCATCTCGCGCAGTGCCTGGCGGATCAGGTGCCGGGACTGGGCCGGGACGAGCGAGGTGATCTCGTCGGAGAGTTCGTTGGTCGCCTGGGAGCCGGCGAGACCGATGGCGGCGACGGTCACCAGGAGGGCCGGGATGATCGCGAGGACGGTGTAGTACGTGAGGGCGGCGGCCCAGTCGGTGGCGTCCTCACGCCACAGGGCGAGGGGGATGCGGCGGAGCGCGCTCGCGTAGTGGCGGCCGCCGCGGCGGGGGCGGGGGGTGCGCCGGGGGTGCGGGGGCCACCAGTTGTGCGCCTGATGGGACTTGGGCACTCTGGTCTCCCCGTTGGGCGGTCGGCGGTCGGGCGGGCCGTGGTCGGCGGTCGGGCCGGGCGGCGGTCCTGTCGTGCCGCCCGGCCTTCAGGGTGCCCTGCGACGGGGGGAGAAGTGGTGGAGGCCCGGGGGGCCCCCCCGCAAGCGGGGGGGGGCCCCCCCCCCGCCCGCGGGCGGGGGGGGCCCGCCGCGCCCCCCCGCGCGCACACGCCCCCCCCCCCCAAAAACCCGCGAACCAC